>JBDGYW010000515.1:0-5061 GCA_039588935.1 Gemmatimonadota bacterium
CGAAAGAAGAGCGTGAGATGAGAGAAGCGAACGACATCCTCGAGCCGCTGGTGCCGATAACGCAAACGCCTCCGGCCGGCATCGACGGAGCCGAATGGAAGACAGCAATGGACAATCTGATTGAGGACTTCCGCCGTCGAAAGTCTGCGGATGGTTACCTTACGGCGGTCCGCTGGCTGAAGGCTGAGCTAGACCGAACACCGGCGGACGTGGTTGAGCGATGGAAAGTAAAGCCCGCCCATAAGCCCGAGTAGCGTCCGAAGAATGTGCGGCTACCGGTGCACTTCCCACCACCGATCACACGACCGGCCCCCATCGCAAAGGAACTCCGCAAACGCCCCTGGCTCCACGCTCACGCGTCGGCAGCCGTACCCCTCCCATTTCGGACACCGCTGGCAGATCGCCAGCCACAGGCCGGCCTGGGCCCAGCAGCGGGAGGCCAGGCCGTTCGACTGAATCTCCTCAATCGCGGCGAGTAGGGGGCTCTGCGTCACGATCGCCTGCCCTGTCGGAGGGTTGGTTGCAGGTTTCGACGGCGATTGGACATTCGGAATCAAGTAGCGCCTCCACCCACGCCTGGAGCGACTCGCACGGCTTTGTCCTCCACAGCGAGCAACGGCCCCGCTCCATGAATCGACACGGCGCGAAGCACGAATCCAACGTCCGGCGTATTTCCTCCATGGTCCGCGTAGATGGGCCGACGTCGTCGGCGATGTCCGCCTCGAATCGCTCGCGTGCCGTAGTCGGCTTGCCGCACCGCCGATGCGTTCCAATCCGCAACGGATACTTGCCTTCCGGATCGCACGTTTTGCAGGTCCCTATTGTCCTGTGTTCAGGCGTCGGAACTAACAGGCAGTCTCCGGGGTGGCGGTCTATCATGGGGCGGCTGTACTTACCGTGATCGTGCTAAGGCCGGAGCCAGGAATGTAAAAATCATCGGACCCGCACTTCTCGAACACGTTGGAGGCATCCCAGGCACACGGCCAAGAGGTCGAGCTTGCGAGGAAAGAGTTAGTAGAATAACCCCAGTTTTGCGCTTCCCCGAGTAGCTCCACCATAATGTGGACAACAAGAATTGCGTGGCATACGTCAGCGACGCAGCTGAAATAAAACGCGATCCACAGAGACACGTCAAGATCGCCGTAGGGGCTACAGTTACACGTCCCGAGATAGACAGGGGCGGCGGCCGTTCCGTACTCCCACAGCACTCCCGACGTATGCGTCAGTGTATAATCACCCCCAAGCCCCGGAAGTGCGGGGCAAGCGTTGGGGGTGAACTCGTCGGGTAAGGTCGCGTACAAGTAGGTCGGCGGGGCATAATCCATACAATCGCCGGCGACGTCACAACCCGTTCTCTCGCAACAATCCGGCCACCCTCCCCACTGCCAGTTGGCGCCCATTGGTCAGCACTCGTGCAAAAGGACTACCTTGCGGCCGTTGATAATTCCGGCCAATACCCACTTTCCGCTGGCAATACTCCCCGACGACAACAGCGGAGGGGCGTAGCACGTCCAATCCTCGTCCGAGTCTTCATCCCAGCCCTCCCAGCCGCCGCCGGTGGTTTGCCACAGCGACACGGTCGCCGTGCTGCCGCTGCTCAAGCTCCCGTCCAATTTGCCCCACCGAAACACTACGCCCGTCTCGACGACGTATCGCGTGCCGCTCGCCGTCGTGTCGGTTGTCACGTAGGTCGCCCCAGGAATGTCGTGTTCGTGAAAGTTGAAGACTATCAACGCTTCGTCGGTATCGAGAATCGTCTTTTCGTTGGCTTCGGAGCTTTCGACGCACCTCGTACACGTCGCGGAATAGATCGTATCGCCATCGCGGGCCGGGATGCCGCCCGTCGGTGTCTTCACCAGGATGGCGTGGCTACGTGGAGCCTGATCCTGCGGCACAGGAGGGCGGCGGCGAAACCCTTCAAGCGCATCCGCACTTGCGGCCGACTCCGCCGCCGTTGGTGGCCGGAATGTCTGGCCTTTGCGATACCGACGCATGGATCATCCTTGGGTGTCACAGAGTCTCTTGATCGCCGCCACGCAACCGATGACTGCCGCTCCGGTCGCAGCGTCGTTGACCGCCACAGCGATTCGGACGTCGAGCATGTCACCGGGCGAAAGTACGGTCGAGGTGATCGTAAAATCCAGATCGGCGAAAGTCGTGCTGTTCATACTCTGCGCGGCCGTCTCGCAGAGGTCGAGCGATACCGTGTTATCCTCATCGCTTTTGTAGCACTCGACATCAAGCGTCGCCGAGACATCTGCGGGGTTGGTCAGCATCCCGGCGGCAAACCGCAGTTGGACCGTCTCGCTGCCCACGTACTCCGAGGGCAGGCGGACCAGAAACCGGGCGTAGCGAGTAGTCGCGCCGACGTCCTGAAGGTTCTCCGTTTGGAGCGATGGCGCATTCGTCCCGAGCGTCCCGTCGACCACGCTCAGCTCATCGGTTGCCCCTTTGCCGTAGAGCGTTATCAGCAGAATGCCGGCCGTGTAGGTCGCGTCGGTGGCTGCACCAGTAGCCAGATAGAGATACTTATTTGCGGCCGGAAACGCGGTCAACACATCCATGTCTCCGGCAGACCAGGCTCCGTGATTGATGCACTGGGTATCGTTTGTGAGAGCAGTGATGAGCGTGTCTTCCACGCCCGTTGCCTCGTCCGCATACCAGAGATCAATATCACTATTGCCGCCGGTAGGCGCTTCGAGACATTCGATCTTCCCGGCGAAAATCGTCCCATTCACCGCAGCGGTGATCTGGCCGAGGTGAGCCACCCCCGCCCCGTCCGCACCCACGATATCATTGATGGTTCCCCCGCTGTTGAGGCCGTCGACCTCGATGAGGATCGTCGTTGTGATAATTGAGCCCGTTTTCTCAACGGAAGTGACGTAGCTGTCTGCGGTTCCGGTGATTCCCACACCGGCCGCGTTGGCCGCGCGGGCAAGCGGCACCCGACAAGCCGTCAGGTCGATGACGTCCTCTTGGAGATTCCGCTGCGCAAGCTGTCCGGAAGCAATCGCGGGTCGAAAACTGTTCGCGTGCCGAATAGTACCCGGGATTCGTACGTCGTTGCCGTCAATCGTTACTGCCATGGGGTAAGCCCTCCGTTATGCGTGTTCATTGCTCGGCGATGGAAGCGTCACGGGCCGCCCCAGCCGAAAGCGCTCCCGTAGTTCCTCCACTCACGGCCAGTCGGCCGGATAATTTCGATGTAGTCGATTGGGCGAATTACCTTCGTGGTCCCGCCCCCGTCGTCATCCGTATCCCATTTGTAAACCGGGCTGATGATGTCAAACCCCGTTTTTTCGGCAATGGTGTGGCCGCCGACGACAAGGCCGGTCTCGTTTCTGGACACCTCGAAGGAGTATTCCGCCGACGCCTCCGCCTCCGATTCCGTCGCGTTGCCTCCCGCATAGGCGATCTCACCAGGATCGTAGCCGAGGAAAGCATCCTCGTTCGGGTGTCCGACAAGTTCCCCTATCGCTCGCAGGTAGTCGTGATTGAGGAACGCCGCCGGGTGACGATATGAAATCACGATGCGCGTTTGGTTGAAGGGAACGTCAACGCCAACGACTTCCTGCCCGTTCCAGATCACGCCCCCGTTGTCCACCGCATCGGCTGTCGGGTAGCCAGCGATGCGCTCTCCCGCTGTCGCCTTCGCAGTCCCGGCTGCGTGCTCCACGCGCACAAGATACGTTCCCGTTTTCTTCTCATAGGGCGAATAAGTTACGCTGATTTCGTACAGTTGGGCGTAATAGGATTCGTGCAACTGGATCGAATTCCAATAGAGCGTGCCCATCGGCGTGTCATACGTCGGGCCGTACCTGTGTCCATTTGAGTCCGTCCCGCCGTCCGCTATCGCAGTCATCACATCAGACGCAACTGTATCAAAGACATCACTTGCAAGTCCCGACAACATGCCCTTGACCCGAAACTTGCGCACGATGGTCAACGTATCGCGGTCAAGCGTCAGGTCGGACCCGACGATAAGCTCAAGGGTCAACGACATTACGCCACCCTCCACCCCGCCAGGAATTGTTGCTGTAGAGCGGTCATTTCCTTGGTGTTTTTCTCAATGGCAGTGATTCCATCAGCCATCTTCTTTTCCGGTCCACCACCCGGCTGGTAGCCCGAGATTCGCGCGGCAGATGCCGAGTAGGTCGCAGTCAGGCCAACGCCCCGGGGTACCGCAGCCCCCAGCAACCCACCGCCGGCGGCTGCACCGCCCGCGCCTCCCGTGCTGGCCTCCGTCCTCTGTTTGGCCGCCTCTCCCCGCAATGCTGCCAACTCCTTTGCAAGATCGTCGAGCCCTGCTCCCGATTCCAGCTTGGCTAGAAACTGTTCGAGCCCCTCGGCCATTGACCCGGTCCCCGCCTCACCTGCGCCAGACGTCAGGCTATCCAGGTATTGCCCGACCGCCACGCGGGCATCGGCAAGCACGTCTGTCGGCTCCAAGCCCAATTGTTTATCCAGGCGGTTTGATCTCGCCTGCTCTTCGGCCATATCGACGCCGAGGATCGCCGACATGGCCTTGCCCATGACTCCGCCAGCCGCCGACGTCTTCAACATCCAATTCGCCATGCCCTCCACGGTCTCTCGCCAGATTTCCGGAATCCGACCCATAACTCCCAGCACGGTTCCAAGGGTTTGTTTGCCCCAGTTGTTCCACTGGTCGGTAAGGAAGCCCGTCACTTTGTTCCACACCATGACGATGCCGTCGCCAATCTTGGCAAATACACGGAGAACCGTGTTGAACGTCTCCGGAAACGCCTTTTGGATTGCGCTCAGCCCTTGCATGACTGCCAGCCTCAAGCCCGTCATCGCAATGTTGCCGGCCAGTTCCCAGTCGCCGGACATCAACGCTTCTTGAACGCCGCCGAAGGCCGTCCGGAGCGTTTCAATGATCGGCATCACTCCCGCCTTGAGCGACGCCCACGCCCGCTTGCCGCTCTCGCTGTACCTCAGCCACGCTGCGGCCCCGCCAACTACTGCCGTAGTGATAAGGCCGATCGGGGACAACAGAACGCCGACTGCTGAGCCCAGGGCAGAAAGGGCAATGCCCGCGCT
>JBDGYW010000516.1:0-5059 GCA_039588935.1 Gemmatimonadota bacterium
ATCGCCGGATAGACATCTTCGTCGTAACAAGGAAGCGGAATGGAGTCCATGTCCTGAACCCGGATCTGGGGGTTGGTCACTATCCTACCGTGCCTGTCCCTATAGATAGCGTTGGACACGTCCTGCAGCTTGCGCCTGCCTTCGACGTGCTCGGCGAGCTGTACGATGACTTCCTCGCCTTCACCGTACGCCAGCACGTTGAAAAGGCCGGTGACTTCAAGGGTCCGGTGCATGAACCAATCCACATGTGGTCCCCCGCCGAAGATCGTTATTCCTGGATTTGCCTTCTTGATCTCTTCCGCCAGGATCATAGCACCGTGGAAGCCGGCGCCCGTCCAGAGCTTGAACCCCACGAAGTCAAGCCCTTCTCTCTTGACGTGCTCCCCCATCTTTCGCCCGAGCTCCCGGGTCCTTGAATCCTGGTAGCTGTCAACGCGATCCTCGAGATCGTAGAAGGCTTGCAGTCGGTCGCCGTCCGGTCGTCTCCCCTCCCGGACATCTTCCATGAGCCGGATTCTCAGATCCTTCATTTCTGCCTTCTCGTGGTAGGGGTAGAACGCCTCCATCATGCTTACCGTGGAGCAGTCCCATATCACTGTCTCGTGTCCCGCGCGTATGAGGCACGCGGCCAGATTCGCCAAGCCATTGTCTGGGACGAAGTTGAACACCTCATTCGGATAACCTACGAAGCTGACCAGCATGCTCTTGGTTCCCATGCCGCTCTTCCTCTCACTGCGGGTGTGGTGCCGGCCGCTCCTGCTCTTTTCGGCCGCGCCGCCAGGCGCTCCAGAACGTCCTGAACGGCAACACGGCCCCAACTCGCTTCTTGTACAATGCATATTTCCGGCCGAATCTTACAGCCATCTGTCCTTCCTCGACGCGGGCGCGGATCCATATGGCGACAAATTCCATGATGCTGACCGCGATCAGCGTGAAGTAGGAACCGAGGGATAATGGCACGCCTATCGCGCCTAGGTACCTCGCAACATATATGGGATTGCGGACGAGCCGGTACGGCCCGGAAGTGACCAGCTCGTGCTCCCGTACGAGTCCCGCATGTACCTGGTAGTTGTGCCCAAGGGCCGTCCTCGACCACTTCAGAACGATCAGCTTCGCCGCAACGAGAAAGAGGCCGAGGATCGAGTACAGAGCTCGCGTCTCTCCCGATCTCAACGCAGACTCGGTAACGGATGCCACGAAGTTGAACACGTGAAGGATACAGAACATGTACAACGTCCAAGCGGCTTGGTCTTGCTCACGGTTACGCCCGCGGGACCTCACGAGGAGGTCCCACACCGTGTAAGCGAAGTACATCCCAACAAGCACAAGTATCGCTGCCGACAGCATGGAGCTCTTCCCGCTACACTGCTTTCAGGGCAAGACAGGCGTTGTTCCCGCCCATGCCCAATGAAAGATTGAGGGCCACCGCCGCCTTGCGTTGCCTGCCCACATTGGGGACGTAGTCCAGATCGCATTCAGGATCCGGATCGACATAGTTTATCGTGGGCGGGATTTCCCCTTCGGCTATCGCCAACGCGCAGGCTGAGGTCTGGAAGCCTCCGCAGGCCCCCAACGGGTGGCCTATCATCGACTTCAGTGAACTCACAGGGACTTTCCTGGCGTATGCGCCGAGACTTCGTTTGATCACCTTGGTCTCGCGCCTGTCGGTAACTACCGCGGAACTCCCGTGCGCGCAGACGTAGTCGATCTGGTCGGGGCATATGTCCACGCCTTTCAGGGCCTTCGCTATGGCCTGCACTGCTCGCCCGCCTTCCGGGTCGATCCTGCGCATACTGTAGGCGTCGCTCGTTGAACCGTAGCCGACGACCTCGGCGTATATCCTGGCGTCACGTTTCTTGGCGAGGTCGAGATCCTCAAGAATCAGGATTGCAGCCCCGTCACCGAGCACGAACCCATCCCGGCCTCTGTCGAATGGCCGGCTCGCCTCCGCCGGAGAGGCATTCCTTTCCGACAACGCACGGGACCGGCTGAAGGTCTCGATGAGGAATGGGGTAACGCATACTTCTGATCCGCCCGTGAACATCGCCCGCTGTACGCCGCGTCTTATGGCCCGGAAGGCGTATCCGATAGCGTTCGTGGCAGAGGAACAGCCCGTCGCGATCGTTACGGATTCACCCCGCACCTTGAGCTCAACGCTTATATTGCCCGCCGACGCCCCCGGGTAGCTTGCCAACGCCAGGTACGGGCTGGCGGTGCCTGGACCTCTCTCGTAGAACCTCTCTATCTCCGGCTCGATCTTGTCCATGCCACTCATGCTTACGCCCAACGCAATCCCGGTGTCGTCACTGTTTGACTCATCCACAGTAAGCCCGGCGTCCTCTTGCGCCATCACGGCCGCAGCAAGTGCGTACTGCGCGGCCTTCGACATCCGCTTCGCTTGCGAAGGACGCATATACATCGAGGGATCGAAATCGAGGATGTCTCCGGCGAACTGCGTCGGGTATCTTGATACATCGAAAGCAGAGATCCTTCTCACGCCGGACTTCCCGTTCATCGCGGACCGCCAGAACCGGCGCACGCCAATGCCTATCGGCGAGACTATACCGATTCCGGTTATTGCGACCCGCCTCATATGACACCGCGTTCCAAGAGAACCCGTTGCACAATGCTGCCGGTTGGTCCTCAGACTGGAGCAACGACTGTGCCAGTGCCTCGCGAGCGCCAATACGGCACGTATCCTCAATTGAATGGCTGAAATCGTCGAGGGGGCGAGCGTGGGTGCACACCGGCGTGTGCACCTGCCCAGTCTGATGTGCGCTCCGGGAATGCCACAGACAACTGAGGCGCACGTCACCGCGGTGAAAGTCATCGTCCTTCGAGGCCGTAGCGCTTCATCAACTTCCGGAGGGTATTGCGGTGAATGCCAAGCTGCTGCGATGCCAGACCACGGTTCCAGCCGTTGTCCTCCAGGGCTTTGAGGAGGGCTTCCTTGTCTGTATGGGCCCGTTGCTCTCGTATGCCGCCGGGCGCCGGCTCCGCGTTGCTGAGAACGGGTAGTTCGAGATCCTCGACGCCTGCGATCCGCTTCTCACAAACGGACATCAAGAGGAGGACCGTGTTCTCCAGCTCCCTGACGTTGCCGCGCCAGGCATGTGACTGAAGCAGCGACATGGCGTCGTCCGAGAAACGTACCAACGGGGAGTGCATGGAGGCCCGGTGCTTCTGGATGAAGTGCTCCATCAGAAGCGGGATATCCTCACGCCGCGATCTCAGGGGAGGAATATGGATTGGGATGACGCTCAGGCGGTAGTACAAGTCCTCTCTGAAAGCACCCGAAGACGCCTTCTCGCGAAGATCGACGTTGGTGGCAGAAATGAGCCGAACATCCACCTCGACTCGTCGCTCGCCACCGACCCTGGTGAACCGTTTCTCCTCGACCACCCTCAACAGCTTGCTTTGCGTGTCAGGGGGCATGGTGTCGATCTCATCCAGGAAGAGCGTCCCTTCATGGGCGCGTTCGAAGACACCGCGTCGGACTCCGGTCGCACCGGTGAATGCGCCCTTCTCATGGCCGAAAAGCTCGCTTTCGATGATCTCGCCCGAGAACCGAGCACAGTTCGCTGGTACGAACGGACCATCTTTCCGGAGGCCGTTATAGTGGATCGCTCGGGCTATCAGCTCCTTGCCGGTTCCACTCTCACCGCTAATGACGACACTGAGATCACTGCGGCATGCCTTCCGAGCGAGGTTCAACACGTCTTTCATCGCTTGGCTCTTACCAACTATGTTCTTTAGCACATACGGCCGGGCGAGTTCGCGACCGAGGGACCGGACCTGCCTCTTGAGCTTCAGCTTGTCGTGAATGTTGCGGATGACTCCGCGCAGTTCGTTCTCGTCGAACGGCTTCTCGATGTAGTCATATGCCCCGAGCTTGAGCGCGCTGACCGCCGTACGTACTTCGCGCGTCGCCGTCACCATCACCACCTCGACATCGGGCCACGCACGCTTGATCTCCTCGAGGCAGTCCATACCGTTCATCCCTGGTAGAGTTATGTCCAGGAGGACGATATCTGGCTCGAAATCCTTGAAACACGCGAGCGCGGCCTCAGCTGTCCCAACGCCCTTGACCGTGTAGTCCCGCTCAAGGAGCAGACCGAGCGCGGTCACGACGTGCTCCTCGTCGTCAACTATGAGAATGCGGATATCTGTCTTCTGGGCTGGCATGTCGGAGATGGTTCCCTAAATGTCCACTGCCGACGCGTCTTCATAGCCACTCCATGCTAGCGACACACCGGGATTCCGCAAGCGTGCCGATTCGATCCGGTGGGATTCGCCGTTCTTCTCTTGCAGTCCCGAACAGATGGTGTACAATCTGCGGCTGTCATGAGACGACGAATCAGAAAGTACACGCCGCTGGGATGGCGTATCGCTTCGCTAGACAAAAGGCAAGTTGCTCTGGCAAAGACGCTTCGAATAAGTCAGCAGACGATCTCCAAGAAGCTGCGTGGCGAAACGGCGATTCTGGTCTCCGATCTGCAGAAGCTTTCCAAGCACTACGGTGTCCCCTTGACCTACTTCTTCGAGGAAGGCCCTGACGATCCAGAACTGCGCAAGAGCTGGGAGAGAATTCGCAGGAGCCCCGGACCTGCCAGAGAGATAGCCGTACTGGTCAGCCGGCTCTCTTCCTCCAAGGCACAGAAGGTCCTCCAGATCGTTCGGGCCGCAGTGAGTCGTGAGTGACGTCTCTGGCGTGTTGGCCTGTCCCCCGCCGCATTCTTCAATCGGCGTGACGAGCAACCTCCGCATGGTACAGAAGCAGTTGGGGCGCCAGTCGATCAGGACGGAGTGCTCTCACCAAACTGTGAGGGCGTCTCCGAGCTTCCTGCCTCGTGGTGATGCGCCGGACGCTAAGGCCCGGCCTGGCGGTTTGTCGTGCGAGGCTGATGACCCGGAAAACGGTTCGTTTTCCGTCAGATTGTCTCAGTATCTATGTATCGCGCGCCCTCCATATCTTTTGCCTGCCCCGGGGCGCCTGTGCCGTGGCGTCTGTCGGGGGGCTGTTCCAAACTCACAGCCTCCTCTGCCTGAGAAGAAGTGC
>JBDGYW010000517.1:0-5055 GCA_039588935.1 Gemmatimonadota bacterium
TAACGAGCACGCCGCCGCTCGTACCACCGGGTGGCTCGACCATCAGACCGCCGGAGAAGGAGAAATAGTTGGCACCATCCTCGGCTTGCACGCCGATTTCCTCCATCACGAAGCCGACCGGGCCGAACATGAGAATCACCCCGTCGGGCATACGAATGCCGTCTAAATGAAACGATCCCTGCCGCCAGCCAATCCCTTCAATGGCGAACCGCAGCGGTTCGTTGTTCAGGGAGCGCAGTTTGAAGAAGGAATCGTTGTCGCCGAAGGGCTCACTACGAATGAACAGATCCCCAAACAGCTCTAGGCAATCCCCGAATCCGGCTCCTTCCCCAACGGCACGACCTATGGAATAACCCACCGTCAGGCTCATGATGTCAATGGTCATGCCCAGCAGTTCGAACTTGAGCAGGTTGAATTCAGTTCCGTCTTCAGCAAGTACCCCCGTGTTGACATCAATCTCCCGGCGGTAGCCAATTCGGGGTGTGAAATTCTCCCCCAAACCCACCGTGATGGCATTGTTGGGTTCATCGATATCGCCGAAGTAGATGGCGGCCGAGAATGTGACTCCCACGTTCCATGAATCTGTTATAGCGTCCGGCGGCTGAGATTCGTAGAAGAACCTCTCGATCACCATGCCCCACGCGGGATCGCTGCTGAAGTGCAATTGCACTGGGGCCTGTTCGAAGTCGAATAACGCATTAGGATCAAGCGGATTTTCGATGTTGCGGCGAATTCCGACTGTGATGTGGCGGGGAATGGGGACTAGCCAGGGCGAGAAGAACGGGATAACGAGATCGTTCAGCACGAGGTGTGCCACATCAGCGCGGTCCGCATGGCCGCTCACACCCTCTACGAGATCTGAAATTGGCTCTTCCTCAGGATCTAACTCTAGCCCACGCAGGGCGAAGCAGCCCGCAAAGGATTCGTCCGCTGATCCCACCCAGGGCTCAATGCCGTGGCGCAGCCATTCTTCGTGGTCCGTAGCAATGTGCGGCGAGGGAATCAGGCGAAAGTCGTGAACTGCGAGTGCTGGAAGATCCATGAACTCACACTTTCCGAAGCTGATAGGCACGGGCGTACTGAGGATGACGTCGTAGTCGGCGGTTATGCGGACTCGCAGATGGGTCTTGATCGAACTTGGAGCATCCCTGCGATAGACTATCTGCTGACTGTCGTGGCTTCCCCCACTGAAACTGCCGACAGATTTCTCGTAAGGTGGCGTGAGGGTCTCCAGGTCAACGGGATGCACCGATAGCAGACCCGTCGGCAACTTGATCTCCACCGGTAGGCCCTCGATAAGCACTTCGACACCTGCATCCGACTGGGTGACGAACACCCAGCCCGCCTTGGAGGTATCCAGACTCAGCACTCGGAACTCCACGTTTGGCATGGTGCCAAAGACGAACGGAAGACCCTCAGGATAAGCGGCGGCGAGCAGATCTACCCAAAAGCGCGCTTGCAGCACGATCCGGTTTTTCTCCGTATTTACATGGACATCCTTGAGCTTGACGCCTTCGTTGACCGAAGCCAGCCAGGAATTGAAATCCGGTGGGTTCGCATCCAGGCCAACACTTGGCTTGATTCGACCCTCGGGCCAGTTTGCACGAAAGTCCCCGAAAAGTCCAAACAGTGTTGCTTCTTCTGCCATCAGGCTTCTCCTATGGAATCCCGGGATCGAGGCTACTGGTGGGATCCACCACGGTATCGAACAGTGGACCCTCTGAGCCCACTGTCATGGCGAATCCCAGATAGTTGAGAATAGCGAACACCAGGCCATCGCCACCCGCCCAATTCCGCACCATGACGTGACTCGGAAAGGCCTCGGCTCGTACGAAACGGTTGCCGAGGAAATAGGACCGGTCAAAAAGGGTGCTGGCGGCCACGGGATCCTCCAGTAGGGGATCGGCAATAGTGAGGGGCAGGTCAAGCATCTCCGCCCATAGTCGTTTGCGCAGCGCACGCACAGGATTGTCAGTCGTGCCACGCAAGGCCTCGGGCACAACGAAGACATTACACTCGCCGTCCGAATAGAAACCTCGGCGGTTTAGATTCGCAGAGCCCAGACCCAGGAAGACGTCGTCGACAATAATAAGTTTCGAGTGCACATAAATACCATCCAGATGTACAAGGGTCGCTGGCGTTCCAGCCTTGTGTTCGCGCACTGAAGGGCCCTTATATGGTGGCACCCCGCTTAGGATGCGCGTGGCATCACCGTGTTCCACTTGGTAGATCTTCATGTTGCCCGGATTCGGATTCGGCAACACGGATTCGTCATAGACCCAAATGAATTCCCCATCCACGGCGATCCAGAACGGTGGTTCGGGAATCCGTTCAGGCGGACCCAAGGCGATGGTTTTGGCGCCGGTGAGCGGTGAGACGATGTCATCTTTCAGAAACAGACGGCCGGACGAGGCACGCAGGCTGGCGTGGGGCACGGTGAAGCGGCGTCTTGGGCTACCGATGCGCACAATATCCGGATCTCCCGCCGCTACCGCTGCGTTCCGCAATGCTGTGATTACCTCGGTGCGCCGCACCTCCCCATAGGGTTGGTCAGTCAGATCCGGCACGGCGATAATGAGTTTGCGCAATTCGCCGCTAGAGACACGTGCAGTCAGCGCATTCAGATACTCCTGTGAGGGCGTGAGATACTGGTCTTCGATATAGATGAACTCACGTGCCTGTCCGATGGCGGCGAGCATCGTATCCAAAATCGTCCGGTCGCCATTCGGGGCGAAGCTGAGTTGGCGGCCTACCGCTGCTGAGGTGCCGTAGGTGCGTGCCACCTGGACCACGTGCTCACCCACATTAGGGATGCCGGCGACGTCGCCTTGGGTGAAAGCTGGCGCCGTCCCGCCACCATCGCGCTGCCAACGCTGGTCGAATGTGATGGCCAGATCCCGCACCGCTGGTCCCTCAATGCGCGCATGAACATCGTGATAGGGCTTCGGATTCAGATGCCGCTGGTCGTCTAGGCGGTCAGGATTGCAGTCGATCCCACCACAGTAGCCGAGGAATCCTCCGCCGCGGCGCACGATAGCCAACTTCTGATGGTATACTCCGAAATGACGAATGGCGTCGAACAGAGACTGCCCAGCGCCGTGCAGAACGCCTCCCGGATTGGCCAAGGGATTGTCGTCAATTGTGAAAGGTAGAGGCGACAGCACGGCCTTACAGTTCCCAATCGGGTTGAGGACGTCCACGGCAGGCTGATTAGATTCCAGATTCTTGAAATCATCGCCCTGAAGATAAGTGATGACGAATGGACTAGCGAAAAGTACGGCGAAGGCCAGCAGCAACCCTGAACCATCGGTTGTCCCCGAACCGATCGGAATACGGCTCAACAATTCTCCTGCCGTCAGAAAGAACAAGGCCAAGGTTTCGACGGCCTCCAGCTTTGAAGGATCGCTGACCTGCACGAAGTCGGTGCCGAGGAAGCGGCATGTGCCACCGGCCGCACCGATACGGGTGGCCGCCTCCACCAGCGTTTCGGGGAAGTGCGCATCGCCCTCTGGCCGTTTAGCAAGGGATTCTTCCGCAAAAATGGCCCATCCGGCCAGATGCAATGCCCCGTTGGCCGTGGCGCCTGCCTCCTTGAGGCTCATGAACAGGTCGGTAAACGTTTCGTGGCCGTTGACCAATGGTGTAACGTGATTGCCCCGAGTATAACGGGCCAGCGGCGAGCCCGCGGCGCCATTTGGCGTCGCAAACTGCGGCGCAAACCAGGAATGCAGGTCCGTCAGCATGACGTGACGGGATGCGGGCGTGACGGCGATAGTGCCAGCGCTGATAACACCGTCTTCAAGGCGGACCAACTGCGCGTCGCCGCCGACCGGCTGCAGAGTAACGCTGGTCGCGCCGTCGTCCCAGAGGTCGGCGATGGGCATGGTACTGGCACTTGCAACGTGCAGGCGCGCAATCGCCGCCTGTAGGTCGCCCTGATCTCCGGGGGTCAAGCCCACCACGTGGGTGACACTACCGATACTCACGTTTACGGAACCGCTGGTCAGGGGGCGACCGGCGTGGTTCATCAGCAAGACCGGGGCGTCCGTCGCCCCGGCGATCTGGGTGGACACCTGGGAGGCAAACGGTTGCCATTCAGTATTGTCAGCAGCCGCAGCATCGATCGCCTGCAACAGCATATTGGCCCACAGGCTCGGCTCTCGCAACAGGCGGTCGGGAAATACAGCCCCCATGCGCACATCACTCACGTTCGCCAGCACTTCTCCGAATCCCACTACTTGTTGATCAACGGGGGTGATTGTCGAGCCTGCTGGAAGCAGGAAGTAGAAGATGGGTAAGCCCGCCTCCATCGCTTGAGCCGTGTGACGGAAGCGAAAGGCTAGCGGAGTCAGTTCAACCACTTCTATACCTGGATCACTGCCCGTTGGTGCAACGGACGTGCGACGCACAGCGCTGGCCGTTGGGGCCTGCACAGCCGCCGATCCGTTATCGCTCGAACGCTGTGCCCGCAGGACCCGAGTATCGTATCCACCGTAACGCAGCCCATCGGGCAGCACGACCGTTTCGGTGCTGAACTGCCAGTTGCCAAGATCCCCGAATGGATTGCGCAGACTCATAACATCCTCCTTAGGGTAGTGTAACCTCGGGGCCAATCTCTTGCCGCGAGCCGTTGCGCGCGCGCAGACGGTAGCGGCGTCCTGATGGTCCACTTGTAAGCCCATGACCCGTCGTCACGGCAGGCAGCCATGGACTGACCGGCTGCCAACTCGTGCCGGCGTCGATGCTGCGTTCTAGACGCAGGTCGATTTCAGCGGTTGGCGCCGGCCACGTAGCCTCATCCATAGCGTTGCTCACTGTGACACTCAATAAGGGTACTGTTGGTGGCGCCAATCCGGTCGTACTGGTCAGCGGACCTGCGACGGTCGACGGTACACCATCGCGGGTCACTGTCGCCGCCCAGACAGTTACCCGCTTCTCATAGCCAGCTACGTGATCTATGGTCCAGGTAAGAACGCTGCCGATAGCTGCAGCCGCAGCCGAAGCTGCGAACTGAGGAGTAATCAGTGTGCCATCGGATAGTCGCAGGCGGATACC
>JBDGYW010000518.1:0-5500 GCA_039588935.1 Gemmatimonadota bacterium
CGCGGCGGTTGATTCGTGCATCGCCGGGGTACTGGAGCAGTTGACATGAAGCACATCGCAATCCGGCGACTGGGGGACGACTGATGATCGAACGAATCGTATGTCTCGTTGTTGCGGATGAGCAGGGAGTACATTCAGCAATCGATGGCCCCGAACTCACAGAGACAATTCGACGGACCCTCGATGCTTACGAATTCACAGAATCTGGCATTGAGCATTTCATGCAGGTGCTTCTGGGAAACGATGTGATTCCTATCAAGTTTCAGGAGGAACAATGCGGCACATCGCAATCGCAATCGAGATAGCCTACTGGGTGATAGGTGTGGGCATGACACAAGACAAACTGATGTGGTCGGCGATCAATGGCCTGGGAATCTATCCGCAGGCGACTGTCAGAGACGGCGTTACCGTGTACCGAATGGCAGGACGGCTGGAATGCACGCGGCAGCGCTCTCTTGGAGAAGATCATTGTACTTCGAGACTGGCATGCCGCCCTGCCAGACGACGTACGCGGCATCGCAGACGAAATGATCGAAGACGACGCACTGCTGCTGGACGAGCACGACGGGACGGTGGAAATGCACTTCGACACGTCCGATCTGTTTGACTGGGGATACTCCGACGCAGAGAAAATCACAGATCACGATATGTTGCGAGAGGCGCACCGGCACTGGAAAGCAGATCCCGCGTGGGGCCTCCTGAAGTGGCAATGCCAACGGGAAGGGCGTCGTCCACAACAGCCCGTTGAAAAGTCGATGCGAGAGAGCGGTGCGTGGGACGAGTCGATGGAGGCGATTGAGGCATGAACCATTCAACCAAGCACATTCCAATCACGCACCCCGACGACCTGGTTGACGACTGACAGGAGGAACAATGCGATATGTGAACGCTGCCACCACGGCAAATGCACCGTCACCGCAAGAATTACTCGGTATCACGCGAGAGTTTCAGGAAAAAGAGGAGTTCCGAAAGCGGATGTGCGCGGCATCAATTGCCGAGATGGAGCCGTGCGAAATCTGCGGAATGAAGATTGGATACGAGATGGACCCGGAGCGATTCATCGTCTGCCGGCACGTCCGGGATGCACTCAGGGAGAAGTGCCCTGATTCAACGCAACCGGCGGTTGCATACCCAAACACGCTCACGGGGATTCCTGTCGAGGTCCGCGAAGCCGTGAAGGTGTGGGCATGAACCATTCAACCAAGCACATTCCAATCACTCACCCCGACGACCTCATAGAAGGCGAACAGTACAGCCTGCTGTTGGGCGCACTGTGGGTGCATGCGACGTATACGGGCATGGAATCTACGGCCAGCGAACTCTGGCTGCGGTGGCGGAACATGACAGACTCGCGAGGCAAACTGTTCATGTCGGAGCATCGGCTGATCTGGTATCCGGGGATTGGGATCTGGAGCGTGGAATGAACTTCGGGAAGCACGAACTGATGGTGTGTCCGCAGTGCGGCCCCGCGATTCGATGCGGTGTCTGCGGAAACGCCTGCTGCAATGGCGGATCAGGCAAGACGACTGGAAAACACGGCAGTTGCGACTGTGAAGAGGCGTACCAACTTCAGGAATTCTGCGGAGAGTTCGCAGAGAAACTTGAGGATATCGCGATCAGCGACCTGCGACGTACGAACAAAAGGTTGTGCGAGGCGATCAACGAGATGGAAGAGTCGATCTTAAAATCGCGAGCGTGGAATGAACTTTGACAAGTTCCCGAAACTGACACCGAAGCAGGTTGAACAGGTCAAGAAGTCGTCCCTGTGGGAACTGGCATTGATGATGGTCGCGGTGCTGATTCCCTTGTTCGTATTCGCCGCTGAGATCGACAAGGACGAATGGCAGAAAGCGGGCGTGGGCGTGGTGCTCGGCATCTTCACCGGTGCCGTACTCGCGATTTACAAGGTCTGGAAAACACCGGCGGGCGAGAGGGAAACGGAAGAATGAAACGAGCATTGACGGCAGTCCTGTTGATCGCATTCGGGCCGGCGATCCTGTTCGCAGATCCGGCATTCATCGTGGACGGTGACCGGTTGCTGCTTTCTCAGGGTGACGGCACGGCGGCGGCGGACATCGGGCCGGCGTCATTGCTGGAGAACATCCACTACATGCCGGGGACGACTCCGGGCCCAGATCCTGATCCGGACCCTGATCCAGACCCCGACCCGGAACCGACAGATCTGGAAGGCAGGGTTGAAGCGTGGGCTGACGAGATCGACGACCCCGGCACGGCTGCGATTCTGGTCCCGGTGTACCGGGCGATTGCCACGAAGATCGACATGGGCGCCATCGAACCGACCCGCGCTGAGTTGCAGGTGGCATTGAAGGTCGTGCCGATGACCCTCGACCTCATCGAGAACAGCCACGACGACATGCCGCGTGCGGAGTGGGACGAATTCGTGAACCAGCATCTCGCGACGGAGATCAATGCGGGCCTCGGTGCGGACGGGGTAATGCCGCAGGGCGAGGCCGTTGCCATGTTCGATGCTATCGCCGCGGGACTTGAGGCGTCGCACGCAGGTGAGGCGTTGCCGGCTTGGGTGGCCCAGTTCATTGCGGTGCTGATTCCGCTGCTGCTGACGTGGCTGACTAATCTGCTGGGGGGACTGTGATGACTGAACAAGAAGCAATCCAACTACTCTGGCGGTACGGTCATTTCCGCAACCCGGACATGAACGAATCGCTGAACATCAGTAAGGCCGATCTGCCGGTACTGACATTCGCCGACGAATCAGTGGAAGAAGCGATACGGTCCTATCAGGCATTCGCCATACACGACCTCGATGAACTGGTGCTCAAGCACCACACGCGGGCGGACGCTGTCGCTGACGGAGACGCCGGGCCGGCGACGTTTGACCTGTGGCTGATGCCCCGCTGCGGACACCCGGACTTTCCGGTTGACGATGACCCGGATCTCGCCCCGATGTGGTCACGCGAGGAGGCCAACTGGCCGGATGCGTGCCGGCGGGAGATCCTGGTCGGCAGGGATTACGACACGCTGCCGGGTCTGACGCAGGAGCAGACGGACGGCATCTACTGGGCCCTGTGCAACAACTGGACTGCGGCGATGCAGGACGTGGAGATGACGCCGAAGAACGACCAGCGGACGGCGGACGGTCTGCGGATGTTCCACGACTTGCGTGGTCTGAGTAGATCGACACTGGCATGGCACGTTCTGGCCCGCAACAGGTGTGACGACCGGTTGCAGGGTCGCTGGAATTCCAATGTGCAATGGGGGCTGTCGCTGGCAGCAGCCGTTGGCACGCATGAGGTGTATCACGGTCTCGGCGGGAATCACACGAACGATCCAGAGGCCACGTCATATCCGTCGATCACACCGCATTCGCGAGCACGGATGGGCTACCCCAACGCAACAGATATCGCGGCAATGGAGGCACTCGGCTATCATGCACATTCCGACTGGCAGCAGCGGAAGCCATCGGAGGATGAGTTATTCAAGCCTCGAGGTGAGCAGCCGGAACCGCCGACTCCCGACCCGACGCCGGATGAAGAATGGGCACGGACGGAAGTGTTCCAGTTCCTGAACGACGCGGGCGAACCGATCCCGGACATGAAGGGCCAGATTTGGAGGAGCGTATGAGACCGCTGATTCTGGCATTTACGATATTCTGGTGCGGCCCCGCCGTTGCGCAGGACCTGGTCGCCAACTTGAAAGAGTCCCGGACGGACAGCGGCGTGGCGGAAATGTCCTCGACGCCCGCCGCTGCCCCGTCTCGCGCCGTCTGGTTCTACACGGCTGCATGGTGCGGAGCATGCCGGCAGATGCACCCGGTTCTGGACCGGTTGGAGCGGAGCGGCATCACGGTCCATCGCATCGACATCGACAAGTATCCGCATCGGTATCGCGGAACAATCCCGTTGACGGTAACGTATGTCGGCGACCAGAAGACGGGGGAAATCGTCGGAGTCGCTTCGGAATCTCGCCTGCGGCGACTTCTCGAAGTCCACCAGTCATCCGGGAATCCGGCTGCACGGACGGCGACATGGGGCAATCGCACCTACGGCATGAACTATCAGCCGTGCGGTGATCGTCGGTGCGGGATGTGCTACGGAGCAACCGGAATCCTTGCACAATTGGGACGTAGACACAGGTGACTTCATGCCGACGCTCACACAAATGAAAACCGATGTTGATACGTTCGTCACGAACAAGTGGCCTTCTATCGTCGCGAAGCAGGAGAACTTCCGCACGAATCGCGGCACGTACTGGCAGGGACTTCCAACGCACTTGTCGTGCCCGGCACATACGAACGGGACCGATGGGAGTTCTATCGGTGACAACTTGGACGCAAACCCGACCGACCAGCTATCCAGTTGGCTCAATCAATTTCCCGACTGGGTGTCCGAGTTGCTCCCCGCCTGTTTGCGGGTCGATGTGTACGACGGCCCGTCCGGGAAAGGCTGGACACTAACCGCAGAAGCTACGCACGATGGTCGATTGTTCAGGCGGATAGTCAACGTGGGTCCGGAATCACACCGGGAAATTCCGTGGACTGAGATCATTCCGGATGAGGGCTGATGGCACTTTCCGACGCCGCAAGTTCCGCTGTCGCCGCATGGACTCTCGATGAGGCTAGTAGCACCCGTTTCGATCAGGTCGGCAGCAACGACTTGACCGACAACAACACAGTCCTGTCTGCCACCGGTAAGCACGACGACGGTGCAGATTTTGAGGAGGACGACAGTACATACCTGAGCAGAGTTGATAACACTGACCTGTCTTCGGGCGACGTGGATTTCATGATCTGCGCGTGGATCAAACAGGAGTCTGGGAGCACAACTCAGGGGATCGTCGCGAAATGGACTAGCGGAACAAGTAGGGAATTCAAACTAAACGTACAGACCAACAATAAATTGCGGTTTGAGTGCCGGAACGGAGGAACGGCAGCACAAGCGGACTGGGGGACGGCCATCTCCACAGGGACGTGGTATCTGGTGCATGCTTGGCATGATTCGGTGGCGAACGTGATTGGCATCGCGGTCGATGCCGGGACGGCGGTGACGACTTCATTCAGTGGCGGGCCGCAGGATGGGACGGGCCAATTTACCATAGGCGCATTGGGTGCGCCGGGCTCGTATTTCGACGGGATAATTGACGACGTGGTGTACCTGAAAGGTTATATTCTCGACGCCACGGAGCGCAGCGAGCACTACAACAGTGGCAGCGGTGTGCCGTATGCGGACTGGGCGGCAGACGTTTCTTCGTCTAGTGCATCGTCATCGTCATCGGTTTCGTCGAGTAGCATCAGCAGTTCATCTGTCAGTTCATCATCATCGGCCAGTTCGAGCAGCGTTAGCAGTTCGTCATAGCGGAGAGACCGGAACCGTCAAGCGGAACGAGGAGATCCTCAAGCATCCGCTCGTCGCCACACTCCAACAGCGGTTGAAACAGCATTCCGGCGTCCAACTCGACGCCATCCCACTGAAACTGTATTCCAAGTTCTCACGGTACACAGGCGGCGGCGACAATCACTACG
>JBDGYW010000519.1:0-5025 GCA_039588935.1 Gemmatimonadota bacterium
ATGAATAGGCGCACGTTCTTGCACTCGACATCTTCTGCCATTGGTGTGATGGCAGTCGGTATCCGTGGACCGCAAGACTGGACAAGCTTCCGCGTGAACGAAGAACGGTTGCACCTCAACATTGAGGAACTGTCAACGTTTGGACGCACTCGAGAGGGAGGTGTGCGACGGCTTGCGTTCTCCGAGGAGGACATAACCGCGAGAGAATTCTGCATGGGACTGATGCGCAACGCAGGCCTGGACGTCACGATCGATGCGGCGGGCAACATACTCGGAACCCGTGCCGGCTCAGACACGGCAGCCAAGCCGATTCTCTTCGGATCTCATATCGATACGGTTCCGAACGGTGGGAAGTACGACGGAGGTCTGGGGTCGCTCGCGGCTATCGAAACCGCTCAGATTCTCGAGGAACAAGGGTACCGTAACAGGCATCCATTGGTTGCGGTGGTCTGGTGCGACGAAGAGAGTGGCCTGACCGGAAGCGAGGGCTTCGTTGGCAGGCTTTCGCATGAGGCGCTGGCGAGGGAGCGGCCGGACGGGATCACGCTTGCTGAGTGCATTGCGCTGATAGGCGGTGATCCTGCGCGCATCGAGGAAGCCGTGCACGGGCCCGGCGATATCGCGGCGTACCTGGAACTCCATCCCGAACAAGGCGGTGTGCTCGACCGGTCCGGAATCGATGTCGGAGTGGTGCAGGGAATCGTGGGCATTACTCACTACGAGGTCGAACTCACCGGCTTTCCTAATCACGCCGGGACCACACCCATGGACCAGCGGCAGGACGCGATACTCGCAGCCTCCGAAATCGTGCTGGCTGTCAACCGGGAAGTCCGGTCGGTGTCAGGCTTGCATGTTGGGACGGTAGGGAGGTTGCGCGTGGAGCCGAATGCCCCGAACGTGGTTCCGGGACGGGTCACTCTCACGGTCGAAATCCGTGATCTCTCAAACGACAAAATCGACATGTTGTGGGAGAGGATTCGGGTTGAGGCTGAAGAGATCGCGCGGCGCCAGGAGGTTGAGATCAGTCACGAACTCTCATCCCGGGTGAACCCTGCTATCGCAGAACCCGCTGTTCAAGAAACCATCACTGAAGCAGCGTCCGCACTCAACCTCTCCGCCAGAGCCATGCCGAGTGGCGCTGGGCACGATGCGCAGGTGCTTGCGGGCATTGGACCGATGGGGATGATATTCGTGCCTTCAGTGGGCGGCATAAGCCACTCGCCACTCGAGTTCACTGAGCCGGAGGATGTGGTGAACGGTGCGAACCTACTCCTCCAGAGTGTTCTGAGGTTGGATCGGGGCTAGGTCGCGAATTCTCGCTTCGCTACGGTTTCCTGAGCACGTACACGCGGACGTGCTCGACATCCACCTCGTCGCGCCAGACTCCAATCACATAGTCTGAGCCGATCTCGACTATCCTGAGCCCAGGTGGGGCATCCACTGTGCCCAACAACCCACCTCCGAGTCCAAACACGAAGAAGCTGGGTTGTCGTTCCCCCGGAATCAGATACTTGCCAACCCATAAGTTGTCGTCCGCGTCAACCATGAGTGACGAGAATGCGGGCAGGAACTCGGGATAGGGGGCGTCGTCGAGCAAGCGGCGATAGCTTCGGAGTTCTTCATCGTTTTCGATGCGGTCGAACTGGGTGCGCTTGTAGATGTCGATCAACTCGCTGGTCACTGGGGATTTCGGTCGCATCAGTCGGATGAGCGTCTCCATGCTGCCGTCGGCCGCATACCCCGCGATCTCGAAGCTGTTCGATACACCCAGGTAGGTGAAGTTCGGTGACACTGCCACGAACGAGCGAGTGCCAAAGGGGCGCGGAAGGAGCGTTGGCCGGGCTCCGCGGGAATCCGCGACCCATTCCTCACCGAGTGCTGGTGCGATCGTATCCGATAGCGTGCCGTCGGCCGAGTACTTGAGCAACCATCCGGTTGCCTGGTTCACTCCCTCCGAGACCGTGCTCCGGTTGATACTCGCATTAGCGAGCACGACGATGCTTCCGTCCAGCTGTACACCCGATGCGTTCGGTCGATAGGCGCCGGAATAGGTCTCGAGAGAAACCGTCCGAGCAAATGCCCCGTTCGTGTCATAATATGAGACGCGACGAAGTGACCGGTCATACGCAATCAGCGAGTCGTTGCCCAACCGCTTTACCCAATAGAGGACCCTATACTCGCCGGGTCCCTCTCCCAGACGACCGGTGCTCCAGAGATGGTTGCCCTCTCGATCGAAACAACGAAGTTCACCGGACCCCGCGTCCGCGACGACCAGTCGCCCATCGGATAGGCGGGTAACGCCGTACACAATCTGGAACTCGAAGGCACTGTCGCCCTCCACGACTCCGAGGTCGAGCACCGGTTCGGCGGCTATGTTCCAGGCGTCCTCCTCATTCCACGAGGCCGCGCGACTCTCGACCAGTCGGGTGCCGGCGCTGTCCCGGACGGATTGAAGTACCGCTTGGCCTGGGTCGCTGGAGCATGACCACGCCAAGAGAGCGAGTGAGCCTGTCTTCACAAATCGCCGCACTTTCACTCCAATCGCCGAAAGGGGGTGCCTTGCATTGCGGTGCGGCATACCGGCCAACGCGACGCCATAGCAGCTCTCTACCCAGAGTTACTCCCTGCCGTTCGGTCTCCTGATCGGACCTCTCGGCGTACCTGGATTCTGGTACTGAGGCTTCTCGAGTTCTTCCAGCAGGTGCCGCACGGCGGCCTCAATGATCGGCTCGCGGCCCGCGGCAATCTCCTCGGGACGATCCAAAACCTCGATGTCTGGTCCCACGCCCTCGGCCTCCACGGCCCATTCGCCCTCGTTGTTGACGAACGCGAAGCGAGGTACCGACATGCTGCTCCCGTCCACGAAGCCCGGGTTGCCGCTCATACCCACGAGGCCGCCCCAGGTCCGCTCGCCAACCAGCTTGCCGAGTCCCAGGTGGCGGAAGTAGTACGGGAATGCATCGCCGCCCGATGCGGCCAGCCCGTTGATCAACACAGCTTTGGGACCGGTGTGCACGACAGCCGGTTGAGTGTAGAGATCCAGATATCTCCGCGACCAGAAGTTGAGCTGCTGCGCCCCGATGGTGAACGCCATCCCCTCGGGTATGAACCCGCCGCCGTTGTAGCGATCGTCGAAGATCAGTGCTTCCTTGGTGTGAAGGGGCCTGAATCCTTCGTACAGCTCGCGGTGGCCGGGCACTCCGGTGTTGGGGAGATGGATATACCCGATGCGCCCGTCCGAGAGTGAGTCCACCAGCCGAGCGTTCTCCGCGACCCAGTCCTGATAGCGCAACCCGCGCTCATTGGTGACCGGATTCACCTCGTAGGTTCGGGAGCCATCCCAGCCCGGCCGGTCGTTGACAGTGATCTCGACGATCCTGTCCGCCTTGCCGACGAGGAACTCGTACGGGTTGCAGTCAGTGGTGACCTCGTTGCCGTCCACGGCGATCAGGAAGTCGCCTTCATCGACACCGATTCCCGGCTCCGTCAGAGGCGACCGGTACTCGTCGTGCCAGTTCTCGCCGGTGAATATCTTCGTGATCCGGTAGTACCTGCCATCGGCCTCCAGCTCGGCGCCCAACAGCGCTACGTCCACGCGGTCGGGGCGCGGCATCTCCGGCGACGAGTTGATGTACGTGTGGCCAACGTTCAGTTCCGCCACCAGTTCGGCCAGGATGTAGTCCAGATCCGCGCGATGAGCCAGGTCGGCAAGGAGCGGCTCGTAGCGGTCGCGCATCCCCTCCCAATCGACGCCGTGCATGCCGGGATCGTAGAACCAGTCTCTCATGATCAAATAGGCGTCGTGGTAGATCTGCGCCCATTCGACCTTGGGGTCGACCCGGAGCATCATCTCTTCCATATCGAGGCGACCCGCGTCGTTCTTCTGACCGGCTCGGAGAGGCACGATCCCGTAGTCGGACCTCCCCGTGCGGTACAGCACTTTCTCGAAGTCAGGCGTGAGCGAGTAGCCGTTCACACGCGGCAGCACCTCTTTCGCCTCGCGGTCCTCGAGAGAATAGAGATGGATGCCGCCGCCGGAGAAGTAGAGCACGCCGTCCTCGGTCGGGGTCAGGCCGCCGTAGTTCCCCGGGTCCAGCCCCGGTAGAGCGACGATACGATCGCCCAGGCCATCCAGATCGATCCTGAGTGCCTCTCCCTCCTCTCCCTCCTCTCCCTCTTCTCCCGCTTCCTCCTCACTCTCCTCCACAACACCAGGCTCTTCATCCGAAAGCGGAGGAAACGGATGAGCGATATCCTCCCGCAGAGTCGCCACGTAGATGCGCTCACGGAATCCGCTGCCGCCCGCGAA
Source organism: Gemmatimonadota bacterium (assembly GCA_039588935.1). Lineage (GTDB taxonomy): Bacteria > Gemmatimonadota > Gemmatimonadetes > Gemmatimonadales > GWC2-71-9 > JBDGYW01. The sequence continues at coordinate 4,310 of JBDGYW010000519.1, forward strand.
CTGGAAGTTGAAGTCACGGTTGGAGGCGAAGTACAGATAGCGGCCTTCCGGGTCGAACACCGGGTTAGACTCGTCGGTCATGTCATCGGTGACCTGCGTGCTGCGTCCCGAGTCGAAGGAATACAGCCAGATCGCCGTCATCGTATTTGCGCTGGTCTTCGAGTACGCGATCCACTTCGAGTCGGCCGACCAGGAGAAATCGCCTAGCCCGCCGGTGGTGGTTTGGTCGATATCCACCACACGTCTGGACTCGACCTCGACGCCATGCAGCCTGTTCGTGTTGTCGGACCAGGCAATCCACTCCGAGTTGGGAGAAAAGCTGAGTCCGTTGATCCAGGTGTATTCGCCGCGTGCTATGCGGATCGGTTCGCCTGACCCGTCGGCCGGCATCACGTAAGCGTCGTAGTCACCAGACGCGTCGGACAGGTAGGCGATCCATTCTCCATCAGGGGACCACGTCACTCCCCTCTCGCGAGCGCTCGGCGTGTTGGAGAGGTTGCGAATGTTTCCATGCTCGGCGGGCACGGTGAAGATCTCGCCACGTGCGCCGAACGCCACTCGTTTTCCACTCGGGGAGATCTCGAACGACTCGATATCGCTCTGAACGTTCTTGAAATAGAGGTTGGTGTACGGCCTATCACCCGGAACGGTGATCGACAGACGATTGCTCTGGCCGGTGGCAGGGTCCAGGTGATAAATGTACCCGCCGTTCTCAT
>JBDGYW010000520.1:0-5008 GCA_039588935.1 Gemmatimonadota bacterium
ACCGACCTCACCGAGAGAACGGGACAGCCCCCCAGGCACCCAGAGCACCCAGAGCACCCAGAGTACCCAGAGCACCCAGAGCACCCAGAGCACCCAGGCCGCCCAACATACAGGTTGCGAGGTCGGTTGCCTGGGCTTTCAGGGACAAGGCCCCATGAACCCGATTTTCGAAATCGTTTCGGTTTGAAATTTCGCAGAGTTTTTTCGGCGTTGGCTGAAGAAAACTCGGGAGTCGCATTGGGACATTCGTCGAGAACTCAGTCCCACTCCAGGAACACGGTCGCACACTCAGAGTGCAAAACACCGAACTGGAAAACGCTCTGTGGCTGGCAAACGAACGCGCCGACTCAGCCGGCGCGCGAGCTGCTTTCGAACAGCCGGTCCAGGTCCAGGCTCTTGCCGTTGATCTCGAAGTGGACGTAGGTCATCGTGACTACGATCCCTTCGCGATGCAGCAAGCGACCATGCTGCAGAGGCCTGCAAGGAGCAAGACCACGGCTACCACCAATACCGGCTTCGAATCGAGGACGACTCCAAGAACAACCGCCCAGATTCCTGCCGAGTACGCGAGCACGCAAACGGGCCTGAGCCACCGAAGTGCCTTGGCTGGAATGCGCTTGGCCAGGTCGTCGGCGGTCATTCGACATCCTCATCCGGCCAGGGCCGCATACGCTGGCGCAGATCGACGAGAAATGCGTCGTCATCCCGCTTCTCCCAGAATTCCCGACATGGATCGGGATCATGATGTAGTTCAGGAATCACGGACTCGAACTCCTGTGCGGTGAAATACGCCTTGATTCTCTTTCGACAAAACGGGCATTCTACGCCGTATCCGGAGTATCGAAAGTGCTGTTGCATCATTCCAACCTTACAGCCTCCTCCTCGCCATCTCCACGATCTCGTCGTTGCCCCCCCCTCCCCGTCGGCGGGCTAGGTCCAGGCTCTTGCCGCTGATCTCGACGTGGACGCGGGTCACGGAACTGATTCTCCGGCTGTCAGCCGTTATCGTCATAGATCGCCCGGCAAATTGTGAGCACCATCGCATCTGGACTGACCACGCCCTGGACAAACACCATGAATTCGTCGCCGATCGTTGCGACGGAATCCCCCACCTCATGGTCAGCCGGGTAGAGCAGTTGCTCGCCTCTTCGCGACACAGAAAGCCCCTCCACCTCATCTGGCGGGTTCATGTCGCCAACACTCACCGCGAGAGCCCACGCGGGGAACGGCATCAGCTCTTTCTTCTGACGAATCAACGTGGTGCGACACACCCGAGCGTCGGATGTTGTGATCAGTGTAGATAGGCTATCGCCCAGCCTACCTACTCTAGTTTCCATTCGTTGAAGCGCCGTGTTGATGTCGTCCCTAGTCGTCCGGAGGGTTGCGAGTTCACTACTCACATAGTCTGCAACCCGTTGTGTCTCGGACGTGGTGGTGCTGGCACTCTTAGTGGCGAGTCGAGCACCGAAAGTCTCATCCGTCATACGATCCCTAAGCCGACTCCACTCATCGGACTGTAGTAGGAGAACTCTGTCCACCGCTTCCTGACTCTGTTGAATTAGACCAGTGAGTCTATCCAGTGAGTCGGTCTTAGCGCGAAAGGTGCTGTCTTGCTCTGCTATACTGACGGAAAGATCCTCAATCAGCGACCTGGTTGAGTCTGCGACGTTGGTTACGGACAAGTACGAACTCAGTCCGAGTAACGACAACACCGCGCCGACAGTCACCAACGGATACCAGAAGTATCTGTTAGCCCTCTTGGCAATTCGCCGAGCACGGACGTCGTCCAATTCTTCTGGAGATGGCGAACCCTCGAGTTCGTCAGCCGACATGGTCACCTCCTAGCAAGTGCTCCGCGATCAACCCTTTCAGGCTGTGGCTCCCGTCGCCTAACTGGCAATCTGCAGCTCGCCCTCCTGATATGCTGTCTCCCGTCCTTGCCAGCGGGCTGGGATCGCACCGCCAGTGATCGCCCCCAAGCTACACCTCGTCCCCTTCCCCGCCAGGGCGTTTTCGGGGCACGAACCCACGTTCTTGGGACATTCGTTTGGCGAGAGAGCGCGGGTCCCCACATGCGCTGGGCCAGCGAACCATGCATGCGCCTGGAGCCGATTCACCACCGTCTCGCTGAGAGGCTTTCGCTAGTAGCCGACAGGACCACTTCCAAACCAACCGGCAAGCCCCAGAGGGCCTGGGTCCTTCGGCCATCCCAGGATTGAGAACGCAAGACCGTCAATGCCGCGTTTGACAGTAAAAGCCCCGGGAAACCGTTTTCGAAAACAGAACCGGATCAATTCCCGAAAATATTTCTGCGCTTTGGCCGAGGAATACTTCCGAGTTCATCCGAGAATGAAACGCTCTCGTTTAGCGTCATGCCGGGTTTGCGTCGGCCGAGTACAAGATCCGCGCGGAGCGGCGGTTGGGGGAGGATTTGGCGCGGATGGAGAAACAGCACGGCGCTCGGCCAGCGGATACGGACTTACACGATGTAAGCCCGCTGGAATTGGAGGATCTTGGCGTCCACCTTACGTTGGGTGCCACTGGCAGCACGTCTGACTCTGGATCAGAAGAGTCCAGGTGGACGCACCCTGCTCCCAAACACCCCCCCCACCCGCGTCTGCTTCGCAACGAGCCCTGACGGGGCAACTCACCTACTCCACTCCACGCTCAGCGACAGGGAGTATCTGGGGTTGCCCATAATGCTTGCGAACAATGGTCGCAGGGCGTATCTACTCACCAAGTTGTTCGAAGGTGCAGCCGTGCCTATTAGACGGCTGCACCACGACCAAAGGAGTGACCGTGAGGCTGATGGCAACCCCAATTACAATCGGGCTGCTGAGCCTTTGTGTCGCCTGTGGGGCGGACAATCCCGTTGAGCCGCCAACATCTCCACCCGACCCCGATCCAGATGGCGACGGTATCCTAACTGTTGATGATAGATGTCCCAACGAGGCAGAGAACTTCAACAACTATTTTGACGGTGACGGCTGCCCTGACATTCCCAGCCACTATTACCCTACGATCCGGTGGGATGTGGAGCGGATGTGGGCGGAGTTGTTCACGGCCGCTCAAGTCACGTACACACCCATCACGCAGTTTCAGGCATACACTCAGCCTATCAGTACCCCATGCGGTGTTTTGCCCATGTTCGATGCGTTCTACTGTGCTCTCGATTGGGGCGTGTATTATGACGACAACATGGTGACGGATCTCTTACTCATACAGTACGGTGATGCAGCACCTGGTTTCGTTTTCAGTCACGAGATTGGGCACCATGTGGGCTACCAACTTGGCTTGTGGCCACCGAGCATCTCAGACAAGCAAGGGGAACTCATGGCCGACTGTTTTGCGGGCGTATGGCTGGCAAGCGTGGCAGGCACCGAATTCCTCGAAATCGCAGACGCCGACGAAGCTGTGGCAAGGATGCTCGCAGACGGTGACCCGACTTGGCCCTGGTTCTCGCCGAACGAACATGGAACGGTGGAGCAGCGGCAAACTGCTGTTGGCATTGGCGTTCTGCAAGGCGCCGATGGCTGCACGAGCCAAGAGCTCATCAACCTGTTCCCTGTGGAGGAGCAGGCTGGACTTGCGCTGGTCGGTGGAGTGTTTTAGGGTGGCGACATCCACAATCTGCGGCGACAGTTTGCCCCTGGAGGCGGAGTCCTAGGAGAGACTGCATGACCATCCCAAACCTATTCAGGATTGGGCGCCATCTCCTGCGGTCAGCGCACAAAAGCTGTTGCGCAGTCGGTCCTTTCAGGTGCGGATTGAAGTCACGAGCGTTTGATACTCACGCCCCAACCGTGGCCGACGGCCACCCCAATCCACGTCGAGCTACATCAAGTTGACAATGCCTTCAGAAGTGCTACCGTGACGTTATCGAGGCCACAATGCTGGCTGTTGCTACCGAGTCTAGACGATTGAGAGATGCGAGATGGCGACGAACGACGATGAATCGTTGATTGCAGGTGACATCACACCTTGGGTTACCGAGCGGCCGGATGGCACTTGGGCCGTGCTGGTGCAGTTTAGCATGGACCAAATCGCCGAAAAGAGACTCGCTGAGAAAACAGCTGACAGTGTGGTGGTTTGGCTCACGAAACGGGGACCGCCCAAACGGCAACTCAAACCATGGGTAGTTCAGCAGTCGGATGGCACTTGGTCAGTCCTGGTGCAGTTCAACATGGACCAGTTCTTCGAGAAGAGACTCGCTGAAAAGATAGCCGACAGTGTGGTGCTATTGCTCACGAAATGGGCACCGCCGTAGGCACCGGGCATGTCGGAAATCAAGATTGAGCACTGAGATGAGGCCCGAAACCGCAGCAAACGCCGTAGCAGGTTTTGGCGGGACGAGAAAAACCCTGACGCAAGCACTTGCGCCAACAGGCTCGGCAGGACTCGTTACGAAGCACCGAGTTCCCGAAAAAACGGCCGCCAACGGCGACCGCAACAGGCCCGGCAGGACTCGTTGCGAAGCAGAGTGAGGATGAGCCGCAGGCTCACCGCAGCTCCACCTGCAACCTCCGGTTTTGAGTTCGGTTGCCACCATACCATCTGGTACCTTCCCGTCCCGTGGCGCACAGACATGCGAGACGTTTCATCCCTTCTTGTCCCGATATTTTCCTTCTAGTACCGTTGCGTTGGTTTGCAGGTGGTTTGCAGAGCCCCAACACAAAACGGCGCATCAAAGAGCGTGACTCTCTTGCACCATCACGGTTCCTCGCCAGCACCCCTCGGCCTGTTTGGTCACCGGCGACACGATACCGCCGAGCGCGGTGTACGACTCTTTCCTATCGATTCACGGGGCTCGGGGGTATCTTTAGATATTCCAGCAGGGTGGCCCTGCCGACCCCGCCGTCAGAAAGACGCCGTTTCAGACGCTGCAGTTCAGCGTCGCAGCAGACGCCCTCCCGTCGACGAGACCAAGCCACCAGATGTTTCTAGGCATCTCGCACCGTGGAGGTTCGTCATGACACTCGGGAAGACCATCGCTGCACTAGTTTCGTTG
>JBDGYW010000521.1:0-5002 GCA_039588935.1 Gemmatimonadota bacterium
GTGGACCTGAGACTCAGACAGCTGTTCCGAGCAGATCGGCACGTGTTGATCGGAAGTTGTACTGCCACGGCGTTCATGGAGATGGCGGTTAGATCGGGAGTGCGGAGACGCGCGCTCTGTCTGATCGGTGGTGCCTACGGTGAGCGATTCGCCGGTATAACCGAGGCGGTTGGAAAGGATGTTGTTCGGCTGAATGTGCCTTTGGGACGTACGATCGAGCCGGACATGCTCGAGGACGCCCTGAAACGATGTGCTGTGGACGCAGTGACACTCGTGCACTCAGAGACATCGACCGGCGCTTTGGCCCCACTCGAGGAACTCGCCGCGGTAACTGGTGAGTTCGACGATGTGCTGCTGTTGGTCGATGGTGCCACGTCGGTTGGCGCTTCACCGGTCGAGACTGACTTGTGGGGGCTCGATTATCTGTTCACGGGTTCGCACGGAGCGCTGGCACTTCCGCCTGGCCTCGCTCTGGCTGTAGCCTCGGAACGATTGCGCGAGCGTGCAAAATCTATCCCGGAGCGCGGAGCCTGTTTCGACATCGTGGCGTTCCAGGAGGCGGCCGAGGCGTTCCAACCAACATTCACGCCGGCGATACCGCTGCTTTTTGGGTTAGAGCAACAGCTGTTGAGGATCGAGGACTCAGGCGGAGTCGCAGCTCGTTGGGACCGCCACGAAGCGATGCGCGAGGCGGTTGAGTGGTGGGTGGAAGAACACGGGAAGGGCATTGGTTTCGGCCTATTGCCGGAGAGTGGGCGGCGTTCGTGGGCAGTGTCGTGCCTTTCCGTTCCTGACGGAATCAACGCCCGACGCCTGACCAAGGCCCTCGAATTGGATGGTTTCTCCGTAGGGTCCGGCTACGGGAAACTCAAGCGGACGACCCTCCGCATTGGGCATATGGGAGACCATTCTGTTGAGGAGTTGAGGGACCTACTCGTTGCGCTTGGTTCACTCGTCACTGGGGCTTATTCGAAACGACCCGACTGCTGAAGTGAGGTGTAAAGCCGCGTCGGCAAGCAACGTTGCGGACCGGGCGATATCGTTGGTTGTCTCTGTCTGACCCTGCGCCGCCGTCGCGATTTCACGTGACGCCGCAACGACAGATTCGGTTCCCGCCGCGATCGTCTGCAGACGTCTGGTGATGTCTTCCACGAGCTTCTTCACATCCCCGGCAGCGCTAGAGATCTCGTCGCTCCAGGCGCTGGACTCGGCAGTTGCTCCGGCTACTTCCTTGAGGGCATCAGCGGCTGACTCGGCGATCCGGCGAACGTCGGAACTGGCCTCAGCCAGACGGGTAAGCCGGTCACGCGTTTCCTGAACCGTCGACAAGACATTGCCCACCACGTCCGAGGTGGTTGTCGCTGATCTGGACGCCTGCGTGGCCAGTTTTCGCACTTCGTCGGCTACTACTTCGAAGCCACGACCCTCTCCACCACCAGCGCGAGAGGCCTCGATCGCGGCATTTAGGGCCAACATGTTCGTTTGTGAGGCAATCGCCTTCGCCTGCGTCACGAACTGTTGGATTTCCTTCGAGAGGTCGGCTAGCGTCTTGGCCTCGGCAGCCCCCAGTGCGAGATCGCTTGCAAGAGCGGCAAGCTGCTCGCTGCCTGCGATCAGGTGTTTCTCGTGTTCACCTGCCGTCTTGCTAAGGGAGGAGCTTCGCTCAGCAGCCACGTTGGCACCGTCCGCCAGGTTGGAAGAAATACCGAGGATTCGGCTTGCATCGTTGGCGGCCTGTCTCGCAAGTTCAGCCTGTTCGTTCGCTTGGCTCGTGAGGTCCCGGCATGTGTCTGCCATCTGCTGAATGGACGTGGTCATCAGCTCAGTGCTAGTGGATATGAGCTCCGCCATGGCGGCCGACTCTTGTGACGACGAGCGAATCTCACCAACGAGTGTCCGCAAGGCGTCAACCATCGTTCGAATGGCCTCGAGAAGGCCAGTGACTTCCTCCGCGCCCTTTGGGTTGGGTGCGACCGTGATCGAAAGATCACCGTCGGCTACACGCGCGGCGATAGAACCGGCGACCCGAACCGGTCGGGTAACGCGTCGGTGTAGCCATTCGGTAAACCAGACCAACAGCACGATTGCAGCGATCAACGCGACCCCGGCGGCGAGATAGACGGCATCACGAATGGATCTGGCTGCGGTGTATACAACGTCTTGCGGTTGCCTGTGCACGATCCACCAACGACCAGCGTTCGTTGGTGCGGTTGCGATCAGTTGTCCTTCGCTGACGCCGCCGGGCCCAGGGAGTGTGACGGTCGGAGATTCGGTGAAGCTCGTGACCAGGCCTGCCACATCGCTCATTGTGAATAGCCTGCCTGGATCGCGCGACATGATCACGCGCCCGGTCGAATCTACAGCTTCGATCAATGTACCCAAGGAGTCACTGCCAAGTGACAACAATCGCGTCAGCCGTGACAGCTCCACTACAGCTTTCAGCACGCCGAGTGGTTCGGCAGATGCCGGTTCGACGATTCTGACGGCCAGCTCCAAGCCCACGGTACCGGCCGACTCATCGTAAACCGGCTCCCCCTGGAAAAAGCCGACATCAAACGCTTCCTCCCACCAATCCTCGTCCGATTGCACAAAATCGGAAGTTGGGCTGCTCGCGAGGGCAGTGAAACCGTGTCGATCGGTGAAGAAGATCTCCACGAAGTCAGACGAATCCCTCACTGCCTGAAGGAAACGCTCGACCGTTACGTCTTCGCTGAGTGCTCGGGCATCCGAATAGCGTCGCTCGAGTTCCGCGGTCGGCAGTCTGTCGAGGCCCCGACGTGCAGCTGCATTTCCGGCGGTTTGAGTTGCGGCAATGACACTTGGCGTGTTGGCGAGAAGACTTACGTCCGCAGACCGTTCATCCAGGTACTGGGACACCAGTTCCGCGACCCGTTCGGCGACCTCTTGCAGCTGCATGCCTGCCGAGCGCTCGAACTCGCGGGCAACACTTCGGCTCGCCACGTATGCGCTGAATGCAATCGCGGCGATCGCCACTGGAGTGCCGGCGACTATGATGCGACGTCGAAGTTCTCTTGTTCTACTCGCCATTTGCTGTTGGGCAAAGGTAGGGGAGCCTTCCTGGGGTAGCAAGCAGTGCTAGATTAACGCTACCATGACAGATACCCGCGACCGAACTAGCACGTACGATCCGGCTGTCGTCGAAAGGCGGTGGCGGGAACGGTGGGAGGAGCGGCGCACGAACTGCGTCGACATAGAAGCTGCGCGCCGACCCTACTTCAATCTGATGATGTTTCCCTACCCCTCGGCCGAGGGATTGCATGTGGGGAATGTCTTCGCGTTTGTCGGATGCGACATACATGGGCGCTTTCGCCGTTTACAGGGCTGGAATGTGTTCGAACCCTTTGGGTTCGATGCTTTCGGCATTCATTCCGAGAATTACGCGCTCAAGGTCAACACTCATCCTGCGAAGCTGATTCCCGCCAACATCGCGCGTTTCCGCGAGCAGCTCAGGCGCGTGGGGCTGATGGTCGACTGGGACCATGAAGTGTCGACGACAGATCCGAGGTATTACAGGTGGACCCAGTGGATTTTTCTGAAGCTGTACGCGGCGGGCAGAGTCGTGAAGAAACAAGCGCCCGTCAACTGGTGTCCCGAGTGCAAGACCGTTCTAGCCAACGAGCAGGTAGAGGACGGGTACTGCGAACGGCACCCGGGAGTCAGGGTTCACCAGAAGGCCCTCTCTCAATGGTTCTTCACGATCACCGACCATGCGGACCGGCTGTTGCGGAACCTGAGTGCGTTGGACTGGTCGGACTCCACCAGAACCATGCAGGCAAACTGGATCGGGCGTTCCGAGGGGGCGGAACTGGTCTTCAAGACGCCCGCTGGTACGCCGATCCCGGTGTACACGACACGGCCCGACACTGTGTTTGGCGCGACCTACCTGGTTCTCGCTCCGGAACATCCACTGGTTGATGAGGTCACCGCTCGCGAGTGCAAAAAGGAGGTAGGCAACTACCGGCGGCAGGCTCTACAGAAAGATGTGGTTACTCGACGAGTGGATGACAGAGAGAAGACCGGTGTTTTCACAGGCACCTATGCTCGAAACCCCGCCACCGGCGAAACCGTACCGATCTGGATCGCTGACTATGTGCTCATGGAGTATGGGACAGGTGCCATAATGGCGGTCCCGGCCCACGATGAGCGCGACTTCGAGTTCGCAACGAAGTTCGAATTGGAGATCAGGCAGGTGGTAGAACCTCGGGGTGGCGAGGAGTCGCTCCCAATCGTTGCGTCGGATGGAGTGGCCTCGAACTCGGGCCAGTTCGACGGGATGGATTGCAATGAGGCCGCATCCGCCATCACGGCGTGGCTCGAAGATCGAGAGCTTGGGAAAACACAGGTCCAATATCGGTTGCACGACTGGTGTATTTCGCGGCAGCGATACTGGGGGCCACCGATACCGATCATCTACTGCGAAGAGTGCGGGACAGTGCCGGTTCCAGAGGCGGATCTCCCAGTTCTTCTGCCCGAAACAGAGGACTTCAAACCCGACGAGAGCGGTGTGTCACCGTTGGCCCGACGCGAAGAGTGGTATCGAGTGCCGTGCCCGCAGTGTGGCAGGCTCGCGAAGCGCGAGACCGACGTCTCAGACACGTTTCTCGATTCCGCGTGGTATTTCCTGCGCTATCCGTCGACTGACTACGACGATCGAGCCTTCCACGCCGACCTCACGGCGAAGTGGTTGCCGGTGAAATCGTATATCGGTGGCAACGAGCATGCTGTGTTGCACCTCATGTATGCCCGGTACATCAACATGGTGCTGCATGATGCTGGTTTGGTGGGCTTTGAAGAGCCGTTCAGCCGATTCCGCGCACATGGTACGATCGTGAAAGACGGCGCCAAGATGTCGAAGTCGCGGGGCAACGTGGTTGTGCCGGACGAGTACATCGGCAGGTGGGGCGCCGACACATTCCGGATGTACCTCATGTTCCTCGGGCCTTACCTGGAAGGCGGTGATTTTCGCGACGAGGGAATCTCC
>JBDGYW010000522.1:0-4997 GCA_039588935.1 Gemmatimonadota bacterium
GGGGGATGTTTGTCCCGTGCACGAAGCTTCGGCTTGACTAGGCCTTAACCAACACGAGGAATCCTCCATTTTGGGCGACTCAACCGGGAACCGATCCATGACGACACGACGATCATTTGTGCGGTTGGCTGCTGGAGCCGCATTGAGTCCGCTAGCGACACCTACCTTCAGCGCAGCATCCAGCGACCGACTCGCCCGTTGGAGGCTCAATGACTCCCGCGATGCGGCAGCGATCGCGCAGGATGAGGCCTACTGGGAAGTGATTCAACGCGCGTACACGCAGGACGCGAGCTTCATCAACATCGAGAGCGGTTTTTTCAGCCCCGCGGCCGATGTCGTCTTGAACGCGCAAGTCGCCAGGCTCCGAGAGCTGAACCGGATTCCCTCATATTACATGCGGCGGCGCATGGCCACCGAGCGCGAGAATCTCAAACAGTTCATCGGCCGGTTCGCCGGTATTTCCCCCGACGAGTTCGTCATCGCGCGCAATACCACTGAGGCATTGAACACGATCATTCACGGGATTCCGCTCGAGCGGGGTGAGGAGGTCTTGTACAACAGCCGGGAATATCCGAGCATGCAGGAGGCACTCGAACAACGCTCCATGCGGTTTGGTACGGTAAACAGGAAAATCGAGATTCCCTGGCTGCCCTCCTCGCAGGATGAAATTGTGCAGGCTTATGCGAATGCGATGACACCTAGGACTCGGTATATCCTTGTGTCGCACATGATCTACTTGACGGGTCAAGTGCTCCCGGTGCGTGAAATCTGCGATATGGCTCACGAGCGAGGCGTTGAGGTGATAGTGGATGGCGCCCATTCATTCGCGCACCTCACCCAGATCATCACCGACCTTAACTGCGACTATTACGCTACCAGTCTGCACAAGTGGCTCGGTGCACCTCTAGGCACCGGGCTCATGTACATCCGCCGGGAACACATCGCCAAGGTGTGGCCGCTCTACGGAGACCGTCGGGCGCAGGGAGAGCACATTGGCAAGTTCGAGCATATCGGCACCCACCCCCAAGGAACAGATCAAACAATCATGGATGCGATCAGGTTCCACGAGGCAATCGGAGCCGAACGCAAAGAGGCGCGGCTTCGGTTTCTCAAGAACTACTGGGTCGACCAGCTATCTGACGTGCCTGGCGTGCGGATCAACACGCCGTTGGGTATCGACCAGTCATGTGCGATCGCAAACGTGCTGGTTGATGGCAGGACACCGGCGGAACTGGTTGACGCATTGTGGGACCGGTATCGCATCTTCACTGTCGGAGTGGAACAGGGCGCACGGATCGCGCCGAATGTGTTCACGCGCCTTTCGGATCTGGACCTTCTGGTGCGAGGTATTCAGGAGTTCGCGGCGGGGTAGTCAGTCGTGCTCGCGAGAACTGCGGTGTCGTACGGTAACAGGAGCGAGTCCGGCGCAGATCCACCCGTGTCTGCGCCGAAAGGCAGGGGCCATCGTTTGTAGCCAGATTTCCGGCGTCCCGCCTCGGCGGATGAACCGCTTCATCAGTGCGGCCTGCAGCCTGTTGTACGCGGCCAGTGGAGATCTGAACCGCTCCAAGTAAGCTTGCCCAAGCAGGGTCATGCCACCACCATCAGCATGGCCGTGAACGCGGTAAGTATGAAGAGTGCAAGTGCCTGGATCCGTTCCTGTTCGTTCATCTCTACTCCCCCAGAAGTACCCGCGTCAATTCTTGCAGACACTACTGGAAATGCAGTCGGTTTGTTTCAGACTGAACGCGCACCTCACTTCCACCTAATGGTTGGCTCAGTTTGCCGAGGTGGTTACGTTCGAGGCTGAAAGGGGAAGAAATGTCCGATTCAACGCGACGTGATTTCTTGAGGAACGCCGGTGCTTGCGGTGCGGCTACTGGAGTGGGCTTGGTCGGTGGATTGGGACTTGGAGATCCTTCCGGGGCTGTGACTCAGGCTCAGCATCCTTTTGGATATCCGGAAACCGGACTTGATGTCGAGAGAACCCGTGAGTTGGGATATGCCGGCTTTCAGGGTATTGCACTGACAGACGGCACCACGCATGGTGGATGTGCATTCGGGACCTTCAACGCGATTATTGGCCAGCTCGCGGAGGAGGTCGGTGCGCCGTATACGACCATCCCAGTTCAGATGATGGATTGGGCAGGTGCCGGGGTTGTTGGCTTCGGCACTCTTTGCGGAACGCTCAATGGAGCCGCCGCGGCGATTGGACTGATCTGCAGTGGGCGCGATGCCAGTGCCTTCGTTTCCGATCTGCTGACCTGGTATTCGGAGGCAGACTTGCCGACGAATCTGTATGCGCCAACAGGCGAGTTGCCGCAAAGCCGCGCCGACAGCAATCTTTGCCACGTATCACTCACTCATTGGTGTCGCACATCCGGGTTCGCAAGTGGGTCTCCGGAGCGGGCTGAGCGTTGCTCGCGCCTGGCAGGAGACGTTGCGGCCACGGCAGTGGAGATGCTGAATACTTCGGCTCTAGGCCTTCAGCGTCCGTCCGAGAAGACCGTATGCCGGGCCTGCCACTATATGGGGGACAACTATGCCGCGGGGCAGTTCACACACGGGGAGATGAACTGTCTGACCTGCCACATCTCACTCAAGGAGAAGCAGGTCATCTCTACTGGCCACGGACAGGAGGACGATGGCTAGCATTCGGTGAAGTTTCCGTGGAACCGCACCCGGAGAGCATCGAGTTGCTGTTGTAACGAGATCCCACACCGCAACTCCGCCGCCGGTCCTGTCGTGTACCGGGGGGCATTGGGGCCATAGATCGCCACCCGGTACCTTCCTCCACGAACTCCGGTTCGCGGGCAGTCAGGGAGATCCCAAATCGAGTTTCCGCTCACCGACGCTCGCTCCAGGAGGCGTCTGGATGCTCAGCTGGCGAGCGTCGGCGCGCACCCGAAGCCTGCCAAAACGGCATCTGCGTGAATCATCACCCAGGCGGTGTGAACGATCACACCACTGATGTGGACATCAACGCAGCCGTTGTGGACATCAACGCAGCCGTAGTGGACGGCAACGATGGCAGCGTGGACGTCAACGCCTGCGATATGGACCTCAACGGCGTCGAGATGGATGAGAACACCACCCCTGAGGATCTGTATGTCGGTCGTGTGAACGATCATCTCACGGTTGTCATATGGCATCTCGGCCTCCTGCCGCTTCCTCCGTATCCGCCGCAGGAAGGCCGCGCGCCTTTCAAACCGCCGTGCTCCGGATCGACCGTGACGGGCGGCTGTTCCTCGTCTCCCTCGGTAGCCTTGCTTTCATTTCAAATCCTCCAAGCCCCAGTGGACGAGGAGCGACACTGGTACGGGATCATGAAGGAGATCGAGCGGCGAACGAGGGGCCGTATGTCGCCTGCGACTGGACTTCTCTATCTCGAAGCCCAGCGCTTGCTTGACACCGGATTGATTGCCGAGTCCGCGAAACGGTCCGCGCCGGAGCTGGACGACCGCAGGCGGAAATACTACCAATTGACCCCGTTCGGAAGGCGGGTGGCTGCAGCCGAAGCCGAACGAATGGCCAATCTGGTGACCGTCGCGTTCGACAAGCACATCGTGGATGGCAAGCTGACGATTAAGGGAAACGAAGCCAGATCACACGAAGCACTCAAGTAGGAATAGCCTCCCCTTCCTGACATTGGCTAACGTCTCTTTTACGCCACACCTGTTTGTCTCGAGATCTTGCAATCCACGTCCCGGAAACGTAACTTCTGCCCCGACAACGAGATAGCACGTCAGCCATGCGCGGTTGCAGGAGGCACAGGAGTTGCTTGAGGGCTTGGTGTAAACACCGGATAGCCGGCGCCGAGTGCGCTCACTGAGCGCAGGCGTCCGATTCTCTGTTGTTTGGCGTATCCTTATTGCTGACAACGATTTGCAGAGTGTAGGGCGCAAATATGACTCGCTACAGAATGTGTGAATCCCGGCCACCTATCTACTGCATCTCTCGCGTCGTGTGGCCACGCCAAGGGCGCCGCGCTACGACCTGGATCGCAAGTGCAGTCGCCGCCCTTTTGGTCTTCCTGATTGCCTGCGATGCGTTCACCGATCCGGACGCCGTCATCGAAATCGTCATCGCTCCAGGCCTCGACACAATACTCGTCGTGGGCACCGTCGTTGTGCCGCAGATCACGGTCACGGTTGATGGAACACCGGCGCCGCAGCCGCGACTGGCACTCTCGTCATCCGATCCGGAAGTGATCTCCGTTTCAGCAACACAAGACTCCCTGTTCGTCAACGGACGCGGACAGGCAACGATCACTGCGATCCTAGTCGGCTCCACCCTGAGCGAGGATCCTCCCACCGGTTCGCGCGTGTTCCATGCAGTGATCGACGTACTCTCCATTGCCGAGCAGTCTGTCGAGCTGAATGCGCTTGGTGACACCACCACGCTTCATCCAGTCGCGTTGGGCGCCACCGGAGACACGCTTGCGAACGTACAGGCAACATGGGCCTCGATGGACGAAACAGTGGCTAGAGTCAGTGGGATGGGCCGCGTAACGGCGAACCGTAACGGTTCGACTGAGATCTTCGCGATCGTCGACCACGACACCGCGTCGGTGATAGTAACCGTTGCGCAGAAACTGGCTGACTTCACGATCGAGCCAGCACCGGTGATCCTGAATGCCATCGGGGCGACCGCAGAACTCAACGCCACACCACGCGATTCAGGCGGCAGCGAGATCCCTGGGGGAGAGGCACCTGAACCAGAGTGGGTCACCGCAAACCCGGGCGTTGCCACAGTCGACAGCGACGGGCTTGTGACTGCGGCGGCGAACGGCGAGGCCTACATCAGAGCGGTCGGGCCCAACGTGGTCGACAGCGTACGCACGGTAGTCCGTCAGGTCGCCGCCCGCGTCAGCATCTTTGGGCAGCGCGAGATAGACCTCGACGCGCTCGGAGATTCCGTCCGTCTCAGCGCGGTTGGATTCGACTCCTTGGACGCGGAAGTATTGGTCACTCCGGTGACCTGGATCTCTAGAGACC
>JBDGYW010000523.1:0-4995 GCA_039588935.1 Gemmatimonadota bacterium
GGTGCAACCGGGACAGGTCGTCAAGCACCGCGAGCGCTTGGTCTGCGGTTTGACCTGCGGGATCAATGCCGTTATGGCGCATATGACCGCGCGTTGCCTGGATTGCAATCTGCCGCTGCTCTCGTTTGTTCATCATCCCCTCTCAGCCGTCGCGCGATGGCGGCGGCTCCGTGGTCGGTCGCCATTTTAGTGGTATCGCGCCTCGTATGCGTCCTGTTCGTCTGAGATTCGCTTCCAGTTATGCCGCGCGGTCGTTGCGTTGATCGTGGATGGATACGGCAAGTCCCATTGGCACAATGGAGAAATCCGATCTAGCGTTCTGATTCGAGACGCCGCCTCTGCTAACTCCTCCTGTGATGGCCCAACGATTTTGAGCAATTCGGGATTCGTTGCCATCTCTCGCACGGCATCTGCTAGTTCATTATAGCGCTGTTCCCAATCTGCGTACCTCATCACTCATCATCCCCTTCCAGCCGGCGCGCGATGGCGGCGGCTCCGTGTGTAAAATCCCTGTCCCTAGTATATCATATGCGCTATCACCTGTCAATACCCTATTGCCCCTATTTGCCCCTTGACAGGTGATACCTGTTCGTGTATAATGGTAAGAAACACGGAGGGCATATGAGAAACGTACAAGTGTCAAAGTTTCAACGGATGTCGGCAATAGACATCAAAGAAGAGAAAGAGATCCTACGGGTTACCAGCAGCAACCGAGATGCCTTTTTTGTTGTCCCCGCGTCGATGTGGCACGCCTACGAGCTGGCCCTCGCCGGTGCCGAGGAGGAGGTGCAGGGGGAGGAGGGGTGATGGGAGAGGGACAGCACGCCGCCTATCCAATAGGCGCATTGGTGCAACTGACCAGGGACTTAGAAATGCACCACGGGGGGACCGCGCCCAGAGGAACAGTCGGGACAGTAGTAGATCACTATGAGGATGGAAGGGCTGTCTTTAACTTCCCCTCCTGGGGCGTCCATACATTCGCTTGTGGTGTAGAGCATCTGCGGGCAGTCATTGACGTGATAGGGATGACACCAGAAACCGAACTCGCCACACTCCGCGCCGAGGTTGAGCGGTTGCGTCAGGAACACGAGGAGCTGGGCCTCGGCTCAGGACCACACAACGCCCCGACGGACTGCCCCACTTTCTTTGACCACTGCCACTGTACCGTGGAGAACTTGCTGTTTAACATTGAACGGGCAGAAAAGGCGGAGGCCGAGGTTGAGCGGTTGCGGGATCTTCTGGGTCAACGCGAACGGGAGCACAATCGTAGTGCCAGTGAGTCAGATGACCGCATCTTTGCGCTTGAAAAGCAGAATGAGCGGCTGCGGGAGGCAGGCAAGCGCATCGTTGCGCGGTTCCAACAGCTCTATCATACCGAGTATGTTGACGCCGCGCTATGTTGTGCCGTAGAGGATATGGAAACCGCCATCGCCAAAGCGAGGGGGACGAATGCCGAATAGGTTGGATCGGTTGTGTCTATTCAGTTTACTCACCGCCATCTGCCTGGGACAGATGGGCTACTCGGATCAGAGCACATTCTTTCTAGTTGTCGGTATGATTGCTTTTGGGGCGGATGCCCTTCATTTTTTGATTAAGGGGGACAAGTGACCACCATCCGCGCCGTGCTGTGGGCAAAGACCGGATCTAGTATACTAGCGAGTATACCAAAGGTTTACTAGGCGACGTACCAGGTAACGCACAGGACGGGCAAAACGGGGGTCGGCTTGTCGAAAAGGTATCCTGATATGAACAAACGGGAAAAAGGCCACCACGCGCAGCCCGTGCGGGTTGGGGAGGGGGAAAGATGAAAGGTCGTCTTGGCTATGAGAAATGGTCAGTCAGTGGGCACGATAGTTTCTATATGGGCGAACGCATTGTCGACGGCAAATCACAGGTTGTTTATGTGAGTTCCCACTGCCTCGCCTGCGCCAAGACCGATATCCTTGCCAAGCACGGCGGTCAGGTAGACACACGCGGCTGGCACAAGCAGGGCATTTGCGGCTCCTTTCTTATGGCGATGATCCAAGAAATAGCACAAGAGGAGTCCTAGTTGACCTTCGCACCCGTCCAAAAGGGCGAATCAGAAATCACACGCACCAGCACAGAGACGATGGTCCTCATCCCGTGGCGCATATGCGTGCGGTCGGGGCGGATCGTCGTGTCTCTCGAGCTGGTGCTGTACCTGTTCATCTGGGGCGTGTGGATGCTGATCGTCGACCTGGACATCACGCCCTGGGTGACGCATATGCGGCGCTGGTGGATCGCCTGGGTGTTGCCGCTTGTTGCCGGGTACGTCGCGCCGTTTGTGCTGCTGTTGGTATTCGACTATGTGCCCAAGATGCTTAACAGCGGATGGCCCCTGACATCGGCTCAGTACCAGCCCCTTGAGGCCGGCGCGTTGACGTTCTGGAACCTGGACAAGCGGCGCTACGGCCCCGAGGAACCCGACACACGTCAGGTACGGTTTGAGGGCAGTATCAGCAACGGGAACGGAAAGTCGCTACACTATCGCCTGGCGACGACCGCGCCGGAATCGTGGCAACGGTACGCCAGGGCTTTGACGCAAGGACTCATCAAGCCGCGATTCTCTGTGCGTGCGGCTCGATTCTACAGAGTACCCGATCAGGAATTCAGCAACCTGCAGCGCGGTTGGGTCGCTATCGGATTCGCAGAGAAAACGTCACCGGCGCCCAATGCGCGCACGCGGTTGACAGAATGGGGCACCGCGTATATGGAACGGTTGGCAGAGCAGGAATAGCACCCCCCTACCCTACCGTGTGAGATCAAGTGTCGGGGCACCTGGGGGACATTCATTACAGTTAGGAGGTGTACCATCGCGCTCGAGGTGTATTTCAAAGACGACATAGCGCAGGGCATCGTTGCCATCACCGTCGCAGTGATCAGTACAGCCATTGCACACGGCTGTACTAACCAGGAGCACACACGCGGCGTCCTAGACAGCGCCCGCGCCCAGGCGTTGAACTATGGGATAGACTGGCCCGAACTTGCCGAGACGATGCGGGGCGCGTTGGACGATGCGGGGTTGGTGGGGTTGCTGGATATGCCGAGCGGTGTAGTGGAAGGGAGAAACCGATGACCAGAGAGATTGACGCGCTGGTGGCGGGGGCGATGGGATATCCGCCTGGTCCCTGTCTTGGATTTGACGGGGATACAGTACCCCGGATGACATGGGTCTGTCAAACGTGCACTGAAATGCGTAAGATCAATTACTATGGACATAGGGATCACGATTTTGTGGCTATGGAATACACTGCAGATTGGGCAGCGGCGGGGATGGTCGTGGAGTGGATGGAAAAACGCCCCCGCTTTGCCAAGTTCGGATTATCGACTGTCTGCGAAAGCTGGAAAGAGAACGTCCCGGATTGGTGGGCGGTATTTTCGCTTTTTGAGGAGGCGGAGGGGGCTGCGTATCGTGACTATGGTGCCGAAGCCAAAACCGCACCCCTCGCTATCAGCCTGGCGTTTCTGCGGGCGATGGGCGTGGAGGTGGGGGAGTGAACGACAAAGATCGCCGCCGCCTGGGCAGGTATATCAAAGTGTTAGAATCCATCCCGTTTCCAGCTAGCGGTAGGCAATCACAGGCCATCGGCGGAATGGTTGGCTATGAGCGAGATATGAGAGCCATAAGACGCCCCTTGCTAGAATTTGTCAGGGCTATATGTCTGGAGGGGCTAGAGGGGGTAGAATTAGGGTGGGACTATTATGATCCTATCCTGATTCTGGAGGGGCTAGAAATATGGTCACAGGCTAGAGCCAAGGAGGGCTGGACGAATGCGTCTCCTCAGAGTTTTGATTCATATTGGGAATATATCGTCAAGAAATCTCAGGAGCAAAGCGACATCGATTAGTGGCGAGGTCGGCGCGGACGCTCGGGGGGAGAGTCGCCCGCGCCTTCCTCTTGATGTGTTACCGGCGAGCTTTCGCCCGACCGTGAAACAACTGGCTGGACATAAACGCCGTTGCAGCAATGGAGAACAGCGTTGTCACCCAGGACTGTGGCGTGGTCGGAAACGTCACCACGCCCAACCAGCCTAACAGCCCAAACGCACCGCACGCAATGGCAATGCACGAACCCACCACAGACACGCGCAGCAGGTCAGTCGGCCATTGTTTGATCTGCGGCCACCACTCCTTTAGTTTCTTCCACGCCTCGAACGCCAGAAAACCAGCGCCCCCGCCATTGATGATTTGTACCAAGAATGTGGCGAGTAGGTTTTGCTCAATGTCTAACATCACGCCTCCTATTCAGAACACGAGAGCTGTTTGATTTGTTCAGCCAGTCCACAGATTGCCGGGTTGACGTCGGCAGTCGGTAGCTCAAAAGGGCAGCTTGCCACGACCTTGCCATTGGGATCAACGATCATCATCGTGTAGGTGCCTGTGGGCGGGTCGATGGGCGGCTCCCCTGACACAACCAACGTCGCATCGTCCCAATAGGTGTCATTCCACGCAGCGGCCCATTTCCACTCTGCGAACGTGAACACCGTGACGCGCCCCTGTGAAACGGCAGAGACCTCGAGCTCGGCAAAGTCGGCATAGTTTTCCCACACGTCCTCAGACCAGACAACATCGGGAGAATGGACATCGGTGCCGCCGGTCGGATCAATGCCGATCTTGGCGTATCCCTGGCCGCCGTTCGTCTCTGTGGTCTCTTGCCTGAACCAGATGCGGAACGTCGCCAGCTTTCCGGCGTCCACTTGCACCGTCTGGTGTAGTCCTGCCCGGTGGGTGGCGTTGTTGTTCCACACCTTTTGTGCTGTGGGCGGGGACCGGCGGCGCGTCGTCTCGTCCGGTGCCTCCCCGATGGGCGCTGCTTCTGGGCGGTCAATGTGTCCGTCGCCGGGTTCCTCATCCCACCATACACGCCAGGGCACGAACACCTTGAGCTGCGGTATGCCATCCTGTTCAATCCACGCCCCGTCGAATGTGCCGTTTTGCAGTTCGTCCATAGGTGGTGTCTCCTTCTCTGTCCAC
>JBDGYW010000524.1:0-4992 GCA_039588935.1 Gemmatimonadota bacterium
ATAGACCGATCCGTCTCCAAAAGCAGACTGCGCCTCCGATGACGCCTGCTCGAATAGTCTGGCCGCCTCGTCTTTGCTGCCGCAGCGTCTCATCCCCTTACCCCCACCACCAGCAGCTGCCTTAAGGAGCACAGGGAATCCAACATCCCGAGCAGCGGCCACCGCATCTTCAGAGGTGGCGGCCGGTTCTACCGTACCTGGAATCACAGGCACACCAGCGTCTGTCATCCGGCGCCTGGCCTCGGTCTTGTCTCCCATCGCAGCAATTGCACTCGCGGGCGGGCCGACAAATACGAGATTGGCCTGCTCGACCGCCTCCGCGAAATCAGCACGTTCAGCCAGAAAACCGTAGCCCGGATGAATCGAGTCGGCACCAGCTTCCTTCGCCGCCGCCAGCAACTTGCCGATGTCCAGATACGATTGGCTCGCCTGCGCAGGCCCGATATTGACAGCCGCATCAGCCTCCATCACGTGAGGGCTGGTTCGGTCGACATCAGAGTAGACTGCGACCGCTTCGATTCCCTCCTCGTGGCACCCGCGGATGATCCTGAGGGCGATCTCGCCTCTGTTGGCAACGAGGACACGCTTCAAGCCACTCATGCACCGCCCCCACGGGCCGGAAAGGCTAGAGGTGGACAGTCGGACGAGCAGTAACCACTCGTGCCGTTGAGCCACCACACTGCCTTCCTACAGCGGAATGTTTCCATGCTTCTTTGGAGGGTTCCCGTCTCGCTTCGTCATGAGCGATTGTAGGACCGAGATGAGACGCGGACGCGTGTCGCGCGGATCAATGACGTCGTCGAGGAAGCCACGTGAAGCGGCATGGTAGGGGTCGGCAAACTTCTCACGATACTCCTCGACCACCTGGTCCAGCATAGCCTCCGGATCATCGGCCTCAGCGATATCGCGTTTGAAGAGGATTTCCGCAGCGCCCTTGGGACCCATCACGGCGATTTCTGCGGTTGGCCATCCAACGTTGAAATCACCGCGCACGTGCTTGGAGTTCATAACATCATAGGCGCCACCATACGCCTTGCGCGTTATCACCGTCACCTTGGGAACCGTTGCCTCAGCGTAGGCATAAAGGAGCTTCGCACCCTCTTTGATGATTCCACCGTGTTCCTGATCGACGCCCGGCAAAAAGCCCGGGACGTCTTCGAAGGTTACCAGCGGGATGTTGAATGCATCACAAAACCGGATGAAACGAGCCCCCTTCGCAGATGCCTTGATATCTAGAACACCGGCCAGAACCGCAGGCTGATTTGCGATTAATCCAACGGGATACCCACCGAGTCGCGCGAACCCAACCAAGATGTTGGGACCGAAATCACGATGCACTTCGAGGAAGTCGCCATCGTCGACAATCCGCTCGATCACCTCATGCATATCGTACGGCTTGTTTGGATTGTCCGGGATTATGGCGAGCAACTCCTCATCGCGCCTGTCAACGGGATCACCTGTCTCTCTAAACGGGGGACTGTCCACGTTGTTGCTGGGTAAGAACGCGAGCAGGCGCCGGATCTCCTGGAGGCATTCAGCCTCGGAGTCGTGCGCGAATTGCGCCACCCCTGACACCGAAGCATGTACGTCGGCCCCCCCCAACTCCTCGGTCGTCACGTCCTCGTGGGTCACAGTCTTCACGACATTGGGCCCAGTGACGAACATATAGGAGATGCCCCTGACCATGAAGACGAAGTCCGTAATCGCCGGGCTGTATACGGCACCGCCGGCGCAGGGGCCGAGGATGGCGCTGATCTGCGGGATGACACCTGAGACCATGGTGTTTCTGAGAAAGATATCGGCATAGCCACCGAGCGAGACGACACCTTCCTGGATGCGCGCGCCACCCGAGTCGTTCAGCCCGATCAGTGGAATGCCGTTACGAACCGCCAGGTCCATGACCTTACAGATCTTCTCTGCGTGCGCCTCCGCGAGCGACCCCCCGAAGACGGTGAAGTCCTGTGCGAAGACGTACACCTGCCGGCCCTCTATGTACCCGTAGCCGGTTACGACACCGTCACCCAGCGGTCTGTTGTCCGCGAGCCCGAAGTCAGTACTGCGATGGGTCACGAACCGATCCAACTCTACGAGCGAGCCCGGGTCGAGAAGCAGGTCGAGCCGCTCCCGGGCGGTGAGTTTGCCCTTCTTGTGTTGTTGCTCAATTCGGGCGGCGCCACCGCCCTGCTCTGTTAGAGCACGGAGGCGTTCGAATTCCTCGTACCTCTCTCTCGTGGTCACCTTACGCGGACCTCATCAGCCACCGTTTCAGGCCGGTGGGAGAAAACCGCTCCATGCTTCACTCTGAAGAGGTTTCTGATGTCTTCTCTGGAGACGCGTCCTCGGCAGCGCGTGTTTCCTCTTGTTTTGCCTCTGCAACCGAGGGCTGTTCCTCTTTCTTCTCCTCCGCAGGCTCGTCTGCCGGCTCCGCCTTGGCTTCCTCCTCCGCAGAAGGCTCCGCCCCAGCCTGCGCTTCGGCATCCACCGGAGTCTCTACCGCTTGGCCGGCTGCAGGTGCCTCAGCGGCACCCTCGGGCTGGTCTTGCGAGAGCGAGGCTTTGGCGTCGGTATCCTCTTCCGAACGCTCAGACTCTCCATCTAGGTCTAGCTCGGGTTTGATCTCTTCCTCAGGCGGCACTTCACCAAGTTCCGTGATCGCCACGATGATCCTGTGGTGGATCGGATCCACCTCCATGACCTTGAGCGACGCTTCCTGTCCCAGCTTGATCACGCTCTCGGGCGACTTCCCTTCGGGGATAGGCAGCTGCGATTCGGGCACAAATCCCTCGAGATCGTTCCCCATGTCCACCACCACGCCACCATCTTGGAACCGCGCAACGTGTCCCTCGTGCTCCGAACCGACAGGATAGTCTTCGCCGATCTTGAGCCACGGATCTTCCTGAGCCTGCTTGAGACCGAGTGAAATCCTCTTATTGTCGGAGTCGATGCTCAGGATAACAACATCAACCGTGTCATTCTTCTTGACCACTTCAGCCGGGTGCTGGACCCGCTTTGTCCAGGACATATCGGAGATATGGATCAAGCCGTCAATGCCCGGCTCGATCTCTACGAACGCCCCGAATGACGTCAGGTTGCGCACCTTGCCGGTGATCCGTGTACCAAGAGGGAACTTCAGCGGTAGCACGAGCCACGGGTCCTGTTCGGTCTGCTTCATGCCCAGCGAGATCTTCTCCTCCGAAGGATCGACTTTGAGCACAACAGCCTCGATGGTCTCGCCAATGGAGACGATCTTGGACGGATGCCGAACGTTGCGTGTCCAACTCATCTCGCTGATGTGAACTAGCCCCTCAATGCCGGGCTCCAACTCCACAAACGCACCATAGTTGGTGATGCTTACGACCTTGCCCTGTACACGCGCACCAACCGGATATTTCTCCGCTACGTTTTCCCACGGGTATTCCTGCAACTGCTTCAGGCCGAGGGAAATCCGTTCGCGGTCCCAATCGATGTCGAGGATTTTGACATCCAGCTCTCCGCCCAACTCGACGATTTCGGATGGATGGGACACGCGCCCGTAGCTCATGTCGGTGATGTGCAACAGACCGTCCACGCCACCCAGGTCTATGAATGCGCCAAAGTCCGTGATGTTCTTCACGATGCCCTTGCGAACCTGGCTAACCTCGATCTCCGTGATGAGGTGTTCTCGCTTCGTGGCACGTTCGGCTTCGAGAATCACTCGTCGAGATACGACGATGTTCCGCCGGCGTTTGTTCAGTTTGATGATCTTGAATTCAAATTCCTGCCCCAACAACTCATCTATGTTAGGAACGCGCCGCAGCGCGATCTGGCTTCCAGGGAGGAATGCGTCGACTCCCATCAGATCCACGACGACACCGCCTTTGATCTTCTTCTGCAGAGTACCCATCACGGGCTCATCGTTCTCATGTGCCTGCCGAATCTTCTCCCACACACGCATGAAGTCGGCCTTCTTCTTCGACAGCACTACAGCACCATCGTCATCCTCGAGTCTCTCGAGGAAAACCTCTACTTCTTGACCTGCCTCAATCTCCTGCGGGTCTTTGAACTGCTCGATCGGCACTGCGCCTTCTGACTTAAAGCCAACATCCAGGATGACGTGCGTGTCAGTCACTCGGAGAACCTTGGACTGTACAATCTCACCTTCGACTATGCTCTGCAGCGTACCTTCGTAAAGCTGGAGCATTTCCGCGTACTGTTCGTCAGAATACTCCTCATCGTAAAGGTCGGGACGCACGCGGAGCGACGGATTATCTACCGATACTACGGAGGGGTCTTTGTCTAGCGTGTCGGTAGTTTCGGTGGTTTGGGCAGGGTTAGTGGTTTCAAGTGAATCGTCATTCATGACTTTGGAATTCCAACAGTTGAGGGTTAAATAGTCACCGCCTCCAAGAGGGAGGCGGATAGCCTTGTACCATAGATGGCCGTAACCGGCATGTCAACCTATTTGAATGCTTGGTAGTGGGTCAATTTGAATCCGACGAATCTAGTAGGGCTACGATGTCCTGAATCTTCCAAACTCGATCCGCCAGACCTGCCGCCATTGCGGGGGTCGTATGAATGCCACCAGCCCTCTTTGTGAGTGTCTGGTGCACCCGGCAGAAGTTGTAGTTGATAAAGTGCAGGGCTAGCGCGTGGAGATGATTCTCGAACTTCTTGGAGAAGGCATTCGTCAACCGAGTGAACCGCCGATTCTGCATCCTGACGGTCAAATTCTGCCGCTCGACGTGGGACGTGCAGACGTGTTGCTCGTCCGGATTCCCCATCTTCCATTCTTTGACTGTACCGTTGCACACTGGCGGACTGTAGCGACTATCTGGGCTACTGTCGTGGCTTGGACCGAACGTCTTAATCAATTGCGCGTAGTCAACGCCGTTCCAACCGAACGCCTTTTCGATCGCTACGCGGTAGACCCTGAATCCGGCAGTGGTCAACTGAACGCGGTCTGCAAGCCTATCCGCGAGATCCGTGGCAAACCGCAATGCCGGCTCGCTGTCC
>JBDGYW010000525.1:0-4982 GCA_039588935.1 Gemmatimonadota bacterium
ACAAGGAACGAGTCTTCCGGAAATACTCGATCCACGGTTGGGTGGAAGGCCCCGCCGCGGAGGCTGCCGATCTGCGTGGCGTTCAGTCATTCCTTATGGACGTATTGCTGGACCCTGAATGGTGCGCCGAGCTGATGGATATATGCACCGACGTGGCCATCGAGTTTTCGCGAGCCCAGATCGATAGTGGTGCAGACGTGATTGGTGTGGGAGATTCGATCTGCTCTCAGCTGCCGCCCGACGTGTATTCCGAACTCGTGGCGCCGAGGCAGCATCGTTTGTTCGATGAGATCAAAGCGGCGGGCGCAAATGTGCGGCTGCACGTATGCGGTGACATGACCCACTTGTTGCCGCTCATCAAGGACCTGCACGTGGATATCCTGGACGTTGATCATCTCGTGGACATTGCCACGGCACGTGAGATCATGGACAACGCGATCGTTCTCGCCGGCAACCTGGATCCGGTGGCCGATCTGCTTCAGGGCACGCCGGAGGCCATCCGGGAACAGGTTAACGAGGTTTATGACCGCACCGGGAATCCGATGATCGCCACAGCGGGCTGCGAAATCCCGCGGGATACGCCGCTCGAGAATCTGCTGGCGTTGTGTGAGCCTGTGGCCTACCGCCCCTGACCCTGAACAACAGGATTTCCGCGCAACTCGTCCCTCAGCATCTGTAGGAGCAATTCCAGGCCCACGGTTGCGCATTCGTGGACAGTTGGTTCTCTTGTTGCAGAACTAAAAGAACTGAGATCGGTTCTGCCAACATGCTTCTCCTCACAGACAAACAGCGCGACCTGATCGAGCGCATCGGAGTCCTGCACGATCAGACTGGTCTGCGGCCTGCCGAGGGCCGGATCCTCGGTCTCCTCATAGTCGCTTCCGAACCGGAACTCACCTTCGACGAGATCAGGGAAGCGCTCGATCTCAGCAAGAGTGCCACTAGCAATGCCCTCAACAGATTGCAGACCATCGGGACCGTCGTGTACCGCACTCATCCGGGCGACAGGAAACGCTACTTCAGAAAGAGCTACGAAAACTGGGAGCGCGCGTTCGTGGAGCGGGGCATCAAATACCTCGAAATTCGCCACCTTCTGGTTGAAGCGCTCGAACATAGGAACGAGGAGATTGACGAGACGCGTCAATCGATGGAGGAAATGATCGACTTCCTCGCGATGCTCGAGGAATCGATGCTCGCCGCGTACGATCGCTGGAAGAAGGAACGGAACCAATAGGGATTTGAACGTGGGATCGAAGAGGAATATGAGAATGTCCGTTGATAGAGAGATACCAGAGTAAGGAGAAACAATGGCTTCCAAACCCAAACTGAACACTTGTTTTGCGCTCTTGGTTGTGGCGGCGCTGCTGACCCCAAATGTGCTTTCAGCGCAGCTCACTCAACCACTCGACGACCTTGTGGACGCCTTCAAGTGGCGGTCCATAGGGCCGGTGAATACCAGCGGCCGCGTCACGGACGTTGAGGGAATACCATCCCCGTCCAAAACGTTCTACGTGGCGACCGGCGCAAGCGGGCTCTGGAAGACCACCAACAACGGTACGACGTTCAAGTCGATCTGGACCGAAGAGCGCGTCGTTGCCATGGGAGACGTCGCCATCGCGCCCAGCGATCACAACCAGATCTGGGTCGGTACCGGTGAGGAGGATTCCAGAAACTCGATCTCGGCGGGCGGCGGGATCTTCAAGTCCACCGACGCGGGTGAGACCTGGGAGTTGATGGGCCTCGAAGAAACGCAGGTCATCGGTCGTATCGTCGTCCATCCAACCGATCCGGATATCGTCTACGTCGCCGCAGTCGGTCACGTGTGGGATTCGAATCCCGAGCGTGGCTTGTACCGCACGCAGGACGGCGGTGTGACCTGGGAACTCGTGAAATTCATCAGCGACTCGGCCGGCTTCGTGGACGTGATTCTGCATCCGGAAGATCCGAATGTGATCTTCGCGTCGAGCTGGCAGCGTGTGCGTGGTCCGTACTTCCTGAACAGCGGCGGCCCGGGCAGCGCACTCTGGAAGTCCTCCGATGGTGGCGACACCTGGCAAGAGATCGTCGGCGACGGTTTCCCGACCGCCAACAAAGGACGCATTGGTATCGCCATCGCGCTCAGCAATCCCCAGGTCATGTACACCATAGTCGAAGCTGAGGAAGAGGAGGATGGGTCGGGAGGCAGCGGCCTTTACCGATCCGATGACGGCGGCGTTTCGTGGGAGAAGAAACACGACGCCAACATGCGTCCATTCTACTACTCTCAGGTGCGGGTGGACCCGCAGGATCCCGAGCGCGTCTACTGGTCCTCCACGCCGCTTCAGTTCTCCAACGACGGTGGAGAGACGGCCGGCACAGCCACGAACGGAATTCACGTTGACCACCACGCGATGTGGATCGATCCCGAAGACCCGGACCGCATGGTCGTCGGGAACGATGGCGGGGTCGCCGTCACATTCGACAAGGGCGGCAACTGGATCACATTCAACAACGTCGCGACGGGACAGTTCTACTACGTCAGCTACAACGTGGATATCCCGTACCGTGTGTGTGGTGGACTTCAGGATAACGGTCTCTGGTGCGGCCCGAGCCGGCTCTCCGACGGCATGCTCAGCAAGTACCATTGGGCCGATGTTCACTTCGGAGATGGGTTCGTTTCGCAACAAGATCCAATTGATCACGATCTGATCTGGACGGAATCACAGGGCGGCGCCATAGCCCGCCAGAATCTTGCCACCGGCGACCGCACAACTCTGTACAAGCCCAGTTGGAGAGAAGTGTGGCGGCCTTATCAGGATACGATTGTCACGCTGCTCGAAGAGGGTACCTCCGAAGACGACCCGCGCATCCAAAGCCTCAGGGAAAGGGCGTCCGCCGACTCAGCCGAGATGCACCTGCGGTGGAACTGGAACACTCCGTTCTTCCAGTCGGTGCACGAGCGCAGCCATTTCTATGCTGGATCGAACAAAGTCTTGAAGAGCACCGAGTGGGGTGACAGTCTCGAGGTCATATCACCGGATCTGAGTTATGCTGATCCCGACAAAGTGCGCATCAGTCTGTTCGAGACAGGCGGCATCACGCTCGACGTTACGACGGCGGAGACGTACGCGACGATTGTATCCCTGGCCGAGTCGCCGCTACAACAAGGCAAAATCTTCGCGGGCACGGATGACGGCAGGCTTTGGATCACGCACAATGATGGTGGAGAGTGGATAGAGCTGACCGACCGGGTCCCTGGTGTGCCGGCCGGCACGTACGTCAGTCGCATCGCTCCCTCGAACCACGACGTGAGCCGGTTCTATGTGACCTTTGACAATCACAGGACCAACGATTTCACGCCGTACGTCTACGTTACCGACGACGATGGTCAAACCTTCCGGTCGATCGTCGCAGGCTTACCTACAGGTTCCATCGACTTTGTGCACGTAATCACCGAAGACCCGCACAACGAGAACCTGCTGTTTGTGGGTACCGACCTGGCAGCCTACGTGTCCACAGACCGAGGCGGGTCGTGGACACGATTCATGAACGGGATGCCGGCCGTTCCCGTGCACGACCTCAAGATCCACCCACGCGATCGCGAACTCATAGCCGCCACGCACGGTCGGGCTTTATGGATCGTCAACATCGCTCCGCTCGAGCAGTTGACAGATCAGGTGCTTGCGGACGGTGCGCACTTGTTCGAGCCACCGACGGCGTTCCAGTTTGGGCAGCGGGCTCGAGGTGGTGAATCGTATGGGCAGGCGTGGTTTGCCAGGCCGACGCCCGGGTCGAAAGCGACAATCACTTACTACATCAGCGACGAGATAGCTCGTGAGGTCAGGACAGCCGCACGGGAGGAACGTGAAGAGGGAGAAAGGCCATCGGTGCCGACGGTTTCTATCGCTGTCACGAACGTGGCCGGCGAGACTGTCCGGACCATCTCAGGGCGGGCATCGGCCGGACTGCATACGGTTGACTGGGATCTGCGTGTCGATAGACCAGAGCCGGAAGTCGTCTCACCTCACAGGCGGGCCGAGCAAGCCAGGGTAGCGGAGCGCGCGGTGGTGGTGCGCGACTCCATGATCGCTGAAGGACACAACGAGATGGCGATCAGGCGTCTCACCGGGCTCTTCACAGGCGAGACAGACCTCATGGAAATGGTGAGAGCGATGATGATGGGCCCACAGGGTGGCGACCCAGAGGCCTTCCGCGAGCGGCCAGGCGAATCCATGGGCGGAGGCATGGGCATGGAGATGATGGGCTTGGCACAAGACGTTGGGCTGGCTGTCATGCCCGAACTGACAGGTCTGGGAGGGTTGATCGACTTCTTCGGAAGTGCCGCGACTCCTGCGCCACTTGCTGAGCCGGGTGCTTACACTCTGACGCTCACGATCGGCGAGAGCACTTTGACGCAGCAACTGATTATTGAACGCAAAGCTGGCTTCGAAGGCAAGAACTCGATGTTCTAGAGGAAGAATGCGGTGCGGGCCGGCGTTGCCGGCCAGCCTGCTCCGGAACACACTATTCCCAATCAGGAGAAACACATGAAAAGGCGAGTACTAGTGGCGGCAGCATTCGGTTTGCTAATGAGCGCGTGCGCGAGCGGCCCCCCTCCCGCTCCTCCCGCCCCTCCCACTCCTCCGCCACTAGACCCGACGGGGACATACGATATCACCGTATCAGCTCAGGGCATGGAACTCGGGGGTGTTCTGATCATTGATGGGTCGGCCGAGGCAGGCTACACCGGGAGCATCGATACCGAGATGGGTGGAGCTGCGCTCGCCGATATAGCGGTTGACGGTCAGGCCATGACGTTCAGCATCCCTGAGGGTGGGATGACCGCGGAGGTGACCTTCGAAGGCAACGAATTCACGGGTTGGATGGCCGGCGGTATGGGTGATGCCGACATCATAGGGGTGAAGAGAACCGGAGGGTGAATCAGACACACTGTCTGCTAATGAGCTGACAGGTCAGGCTCGTCTTACAGACTGGTTCATCAC
>JBDGYW010000526.1:0-4968 GCA_039588935.1 Gemmatimonadota bacterium
ATACCCTTTACTGATAACGTGTTACAGGGCTGTCGCTTGATTGACGCCGCTCGCCGATTGTCCTCAACAGAGGACGGTATTTGCGGCTCCTATCGTTGGTTGTCGCTGACGCGGCCATTTGTTTGGTGGATCAGAAGAAGTTCAGATAATACGCGATTGCAGTGGTCTCATAATCCATCATCCACCCGGTTATCGTCGAGTAGCGCATCCTGAAATACCTGACCGGACTACCCACCGGTGGCGCACCACCGTCCACCTGAATATCCACGCGCACTACGATGTCTTCGAACGCGCCGCGAGCGTCGATCTTCCTAAATGTCACCCTATCCCGCGAGAGTATTTCGTTCGTCATGTCGTTGACCGAAGCAGAATCGTTTGCCGCGATGGCTTGCTCGAGTGCCGGCAGTCCCTCGGATATGTACTCGCTGCTCAGCCAAAGCTTGAGCTCGTCTGCTCCATCGGTCGGAAGCGTTGCCCTAGCTGCTTGAAACCGGTATGCAGCGAAGGCGAGGATTATTAAGAGCACTACGACGGCTTTCCAGCCGGTGATCCTGATTTCGGGTTTGGTCATTGGCTAGTGGCTCATTGTAAGGTCAACAGTTTTCGCAGCATTGTTGCTAGCCAGCAGTAGGAGCGGCAAATGCGGCATACGCGTCATCAGCGGGATTTGTGGCATGCCAACTCACCACTCACTATTCACCACTCACTCCCAACACTGCCGCACCAGAGAGTCTCCCCGCCCTCAAATCCTCCAGCGCCTCATTTGCTTGCTCCAACCGGTATTCCTCTACATGCGTCTTGACCGGCACCTTGGGCGCCAACGCCATGAATTCCTCTCCGTCGCGCCGGGTGAGGTTTGCCACGGACCGGATGCTCCGCTCCATCCAGAGATTATCGTATGGAAACGCCGGTATCTCACTCATGTGAATGCCAGCACAGACTACCACACCACCGGGGGCGACGGCCCTCAATGCAGCAGGCACCAGCGAGCCAACCGGCGCAAAGATGATTGCTGCATCAAGTAGCTCGGGAGGAGGTTCGGAGGACGATCCGGCCCATTCGGCGCCCAGTTCGCGTGCGAACGACTGCGCCTCCGCGTCTCCCTCCCTGGTGAAGGCAAACAGCCGTCGCCCCTCGAAGCGTGCAACCTGCGCTACGATGTGGGCTGCGGCACCGAAGCCGTACAGGCCGAGTTTCTCCGCGGCGCCCGCGGCGACGAGCGAACGATAGCCGATCAAACCTGCGCACAACAGCGGAGCCGCCTCGAGATCCGAGTAGCTGTCGGCGATCGGGAACGAAAACCTCTCGTCGGCGACCGCCAATTCCGCGTAGCCGCCGTTTATCTGGTAACCGGTGAACTTCGCATTGCCGCACAAGTTCTCTCGTTCGGATCGACAGTAGCTGCATTCGCCGCAAGTCCAGCCGAGCCACGGTACGCCTACGCGGTCACCCGTGGAGTAACGCTCTACGCCGTCCCCGACATCGACAACCGTGCCGACTATCTCGTGGCCTAGTATCAGAGGCAGCGAAGGCTCGGTAAGGTCACCGTCGTAGACGTGCAGGTCGGTGCGGCAGACGGCGCAGGCACCAACCTCGAGCAGCAACTGTCCCGGCTCCGGCTGAGGATCCGGCAACTCGATCTCAACCAGGGGCGAGCCGACAGATTGCAGAACCATCGCTCTCATAGGTTTACTCTTTAGCGTGCCCCGCCGAAGTCGAGTTTAGTTCCGGCACGTGCCCCCCTGGCCTTTAGGTAGACGTGGTGCGCGGCCACGGCATCCTGCGTGGCGATACCAAGTGACTTGAATAGCGTGACATCGGTGTTGCTGTTGCGCCCGTTCGATGTTCCAAGCAATATGTCCCCAATCTCCCCCACAATGTGGCTGTCGTCGATCGCGCCCTCCTGTTTCGGTATGAGGAAATCACCGGCCTCATTCACAGTCGACTCACGCCAATCCACGAACATGCGCGACTTGACCACAGCTGAGGTGTCCAACTCGCGGGCAGTTGGAGAACACGACCCCACCGCGTTGACGTGCGTCCCTTCAGAAATCCACTCGCCCAGCGCGACCGGAGTTCGTGCCGTGGTTGCCGTGCACACGATGTCTGCTCCCACCAGGGCATCCTCAGCGGTTTCCATAACGTCAATCTGTGTCATGTGCCGCTGGGCTTCTCGATGGGCGAAAGCTTGAGCGTGTTCTGGGGTTCTGCTCCAAACTCGCACGCGTCTGATGCGGCGCACACGGCGCACGGCGTCTAGGTGGGTGCGCGCCTGTACCCCTGAACCGAGGATTGCGAGATCGCCCGCATCGCGCCGGGCCAGCAGGTCGGTTGCAACCGCCGTTGCTGCCGCTGTCCTAATGGCCGTGATCTCGCTCGCGTCCAACAGGGCGACAAGCCGTCCGTTCTCCGGGTCAAAAAGCAGCACTGCCCCCTGATGTGCATCGTACGTGGTGCCCAGGTTGCCCGGATAGAACGAAATGACCTTGGCGGCAATCGTTTCAGGATCCGCGACGCACCCCGGCATCATCGCCAAGACGGCGCGACGATCCGGCACCCTCATCACCGACCGCAAGGGCAGGACTGCGTCACCCTTTGCCAGCGACTCAAACGCATCTCTCATGAGTTTGATGCACTCGTCCATCGAGAGCAGATTCGCGACCTCGGTCTGGTTGATGACTAGCAGTGACATGGC
Source organism: Gemmatimonadota bacterium (assembly GCA_039588935.1). Lineage (GTDB taxonomy): Bacteria > Gemmatimonadota > Gemmatimonadetes > Gemmatimonadales > GWC2-71-9 > JBDGYW01. The sequence goes on from JBDGYW010000526.1 coordinate 2,696, forward strand.
ATGCTCGTTGAAGAGTCGCTGGCTATACTTTTACGCCCCGTCGCCTCGTTTGAATCTGTCAATGTCGCGGCGTTCCCGCTTTGTGGGACGTCCCTTGGTGCGAAATGATGTTTCAGGTGCGGACTTGAGCTGGATAGCCATCATTTCGCGCTTATGGTGCGAATCCGCGGTCTCCTCGTACAGGCCCTGTGCTACTTTGGCCGGACCACGCTTGTCCGCTAGACCGCGCACAACAACCAACTGTTCATACGGGCCTTTCCGGATCCTCACTTCATCGCCGAGACGCACTTGTTTTGCTCGCTTGGCCCGACGACCGTTGAGCTGAATCTTTCCGCCGTTGATTGCCTCGGACGCGAGCGACCGGGTCTTGAAGAACCTGGCCGCCCAAAGCCATCGATCGAGGCGGACGCCGGTGGAGAGATCTTGATCCGTCATAGATTCGTTGCGGGAGAAGAGAACTCCTTGAAATGTGGTGACGGTAGGCAGGAGGGGAGGAGCGGGAAGGGAGGGAGGTACTCCATTGCCTCCCTCTTCTCCCTCCCCTCCTTCTTCTCATCTTCTCCTGACTATCCCCCCATGCGTATCCTGGTGCCTCAAAATCAGGCTGCGCATGTATACGCCCACCTTGGCGGAACTCTCGAAGCCGGCTTCCTTTGCTGCAGCTTCGGTTTCCTCTGCGGTCATACCGGAAGGTGCTGCAAAGTGCTGCAGATCTCGAAATATTCCGAGGGTGAAGTTGTCCCAGGGCGCCCCCCACACTCGCGTGAAGATCATCCGTTCTGGCCTGCCCGTGAGTCTCTGATACACGTTCTCCATCTCACGCTCGTGAAACAGCTCGTCCTGCTTCCCAGGGAGTGCAATCATTATTTCGGTGTGGAAATAACCACCGCTGTTCATGATCTGAGTCATGGTCTCGAGCGGCGGGCCGAGCACGAAGAGATCTTCCTGCCAAGAGGTCAGTGCCCGCAAGCGTGTCCGGAACTCCTCTTCGGAAACGCCGGATGCTTGGGCGGCACGCGCGCGTCGTCCCACATGCTCGGGACTGTAGTAGTCCTCGAAGCTGCCCATTGGGTACATGATCTGTAGATCCCAGTGGTCGCCCTGCGCGTGACGCATCACAAATGGAGCCGCCTCTCCAGCAGCGTCGTAGAAACTCATCCGCTGCTGATATACCTCAACCAGCTCGAGTATCTCTCCGGGCGCGGCGCGGACGAAATGGGTTCGGTACAGGTATGTGGTGTCTGCCTGAACGGTTGTCACTGCAAGGACGGCTGCGGCAAGAAGCGCGAGCATGCTCGAATCTCCATCGGTTTGCGGTAGTTGGGCTTCTGATGGCGGGAAAGTGGGGAGAGGGCGCGCGCGCCGCAAGCTCCTAGGGGGATTTCGAATGACTCAGGGTTACGAGACGGAGTCTGGGGCGGTATGTATGACGGGAGGCGGCATGAGATGCAGAAGTGCAGTTCGCGAGGTACTGCCTCTCTGCAGCCCTGCCCCTCTGCAACGGATTGGGGGGGAAGGAATGAGATGCCCGGTATGGTCGGTGGTTAAGCGTTTTTGCCCCAAACGGTATCTAATCACATGCCCAGGATCCGAGGCATGGTGTGGAGTCCAGACTGTCAAACGAGCTCGAACTCAGTCCTGCTGAAGCGGACGCCATCGACGTCGAATTCGCCGTAAACGGCGACACACTGGCGTTCGAACGGCTGTACCGGCGCCACGTGGCCAAGGTGCACAGCCTCGCCCGTTGGCTGCTCAGCCGCGATGATGTGGACGACGTGCTGCAGGACGTGTTCGTACGAGTCTGGCAGAAACTCGACACCTTCCGTGGCAAATCGGCGTTCAGCACATGGCTGCACCGGCTCGCCACCAACGTGATCCTGAGGCGGCGGGAAAGGCTCGGCACCGATGAGAAGAGGCACTCGGGATCGGAAATCGAATTGGCGGATCATGCCGCCACCGGCAGCGATTCCGGTCTCAGGGTCGACATAGAGACCGCGGTGGATCGGCTACCGCCCAGGGCACGACAGGTGTTCGTGCTCCACGACATGGAGGGGTTCAAGCATGAGGAGATCGCGACGGAGCTGGAGATATCGGTCGGCACTTCACGATCCCAATTGCACCACGCGCGCATGGCCCTGCGTTCGTACTTCGAGGCGTAGAGGGACAGGACGATGACCGACAAGTGGACGGATCAACTCTCTGCATATCAGGGCGGGGAACTGGACTCGGTGGATCGAGCGGCTCTCGAGGCTCACCTCGAGCAGTGTGATGAA
>JBDGYW010000527.1:0-4950 GCA_039588935.1 Gemmatimonadota bacterium
GTACTCCCAGACTGTCCCCCTCACCATGTACGAGGAGAAGAACTCCGGCAACAACCTCCCGCCACAGATCGATATCTACGCCACTGACGGTGCAGAGTACTCGTTCATGTTCGTGGCGAAGGGCGGCGGCTCGGCAAACAAGACTTACCTGTACCAAGAAACCAAAGCGCTTCTGACTCCCGAGAAGCTCGAAGCATTCCTGACTGAGAAGATGAAGACACTTGGCACCGCGGCCTGTCCGCCGTATCACCTCGCGTTTGTCATTGGCGGGACGTCCGCCGAGTCCTGTCTGAAGACAGTGAAGCTGGCGAGCACCGGCTACCTGGATGGGCTGCCGACCAGCGGGAACGAACAGGGTCAGGCGTTCAGAGATACGGAAATGGAGAAGAAGATGCTGGAGGCGGCGCACTCGAGTGGCTTCGGTGCGCAGTTCGGCGGGAAACACTTCGCGCTGGATGTACGGGTGGTTCGTTTGCCACGACACGGCGCATCATGTCCAGTGGGCATGGGGGTTTCTTGCTCAGCCCACCGAAACGTCAAGGCCAAGATCGACAAAGAGGGCATTTGGGTCGAAGAACTCGAGCGTAATCCGGGACGCTTCATTCCTGAAAAATACAGGGAAGCTCACCACGCTGGTGCGGTGAAGATCGATCTCAACCGGCCGATGACCGAGATCACGGCTGACCTCAGCAAGTACCCGATCAAGACTCAGCTGGAACTCACCGGTACGCTGGTCGTTGCGCGGGACATCGCGCACGCAAAGCTGAAAGAGCGCCTCGACGCGGGTGAAGGACTGCCCCAGTATCTCAAGGATCATCCCGTTTACTATGCCGGTCCTGCCAAGACTCCCGAGGGCATGCCCTCCGGCTCATTCGGCCCGACCACGGCTGGGCGGATGGACTCGTATGTGGGGTTGTTCCAGGCGAATGGTGGATCGATGGTCATGATCGCGAAAGGTAATCGCAGCCAGCAGGTCACCGACGCCTGCAAGGAATACGGCGGGTTCTACCTTGGTTCCATCGGTGGCCCTGCCGCCATCCTTGCTCAGGATCACATCAAGAAGGTCGACCTTCTGGAGTATCCCGAGCTTGGTATGGAAGCGATCTACAGAATCGAAGTTGTCGACTTCCCGGCCTTCATACTCGTCGATGACAAGGGGAACGATTTCTTCCAGCAGCTCTGCTAAGGACGCAACCAGCCGTCACTGACCGGCTTGGATACCGTGTCCACCCAGGGTGACGGTTGTGAGTCACCTAGGGTGTGGACACAGTCCGTAACTATAGATTTGTCAACAAGTTATGATAGCTGGACCACACGGCACCGATTGTGCGGCCCCAGTTGTTTGGATGACGTCGAAACGCCTACCCGCTTCGGATGAACGAGATGCGTTGTAGCATCCCCATCTCTGTGCTCCTGCTTGCGCAGTTTGCATCTGGTTGCGCAAGCAAGAGTTCTTACAATCCGTTCTCGATACCGAGGGAAGAGTTTCGGCGAACTGCCCGGATGATTGCACTTGCCCCGGTCTTGGGTCCGTCCGGTATCGAGGTCGCGGAGTCGTCGCTAGTTCAAATCGACGCCCTGATTGAGGGTTCCCTGTTAGGGGCGGGGTATCGCTGCGTTCCAAGGCACGAATACGCGGCTATCTGGGACCGCATTGTCGGGGAGATGGGTGGAGTTTTCGACTTGGAAACAGGTGAACTCGACGAGTTGAAGCTGGAGGTCGCCAGAGATCAACTCCGTCGGGATCTCTCGGATATGTACCATCCCGACTACTTGCTTCACCCTGAGGTTTGGATCGTAGAGGCCGAACATTCTGCTGGTGTGGCGAGTTGGGACGGCGCATCGCAGGCTGTCGTCGGTTTAGGGACGCGGGTGCTCAACGTGATCGATGCCATACTCAACCAATACGACGGGTTCCTCGAGCCCGGAGTGGTCAACGCGCTCTCATTGGGGATTGTCGTAGAGAATATGGATGGGATCGAAATCCTCCAGAACGCGGGCGGGATTGAGGTGCTGAAGGACATGGAGCGCAACCTGCGCGACGAAGGTGTGTTGTTCGAGCCAGTTCTCGCTGACCCCAAACGCAATCACCGAGCTGTCACAACGGCGCTACGCCCGCTCATCGAAGCTCGTACGGACAAACCGCCGGCTGGCTAGGTGACTCGCTCCCTCCGACGCACGTTCACCAGGTACGTCAGGGCCATGAAATCGTAGAGTGCGTGCGCCACGATCGGCACGAGGAGGTTGTCTGTAGCAACCGCCAGAGCGCCGAGGTACGCGCCTATTAGGCCCGCCAGAACTGCATAGGCTGGTGTAATCAGGTGCGCCAGCCCAAAGAGCACGCTCGTAGCGGCCAGCGCTACGGGCATACCAAACCAGGTGCTGAGCGCGGACTGCAGAACACCACGGAAAAGGCACTCCTCGCCGAGACCCGCAAGCACGGAGATGAGTAACAATGTTCTTGACGATGCCCCGAGAAAGAGGGGAACAAGCAGTTCGTCCACTTGCCGCAGCAACTCTTTGAGCGGCCCGAACGTGGATCTCGAACACCACCACATGGCCATCAGCAAAGGACCGGTAGCGAAGATTCCCATGAGCATGCCGGCCCAGGTCATTTGCAGCAGAGGCAGCGGGGGATTGTTGATCAGCCATCCCAATACCACGGCGACCACGAGGATTCCCCCTTCGAAGATGATCGCGGCTCGGATGATGCTCCCGGTATCAGGCTGGTCTTCGGTCATCGGTTCCCTTTGCGGTAACCCCAACAATCTTGACCCAACGTCGCATCTTGGGCCACCCCTCGCTATTTTCACTGGGGCACGAATGGAACCGTGCGCGCTCAAATTGGTAATTGTAGGTAGTCGTTGAATGTGAATGTCACCGGGTGGCGCTTGTTCTGGCCCCGGATCTGTCCAAACAATCTGAAAGGAACGTTGGCATCGGGTGGTGATTTGGGGATGGAGGGAACGTATTACAGTGAAAACAAGGAATGTTGGAATGCATGAAACCAAAATGAAGTCGCTGGCTTTTGTTGGAATGTTGCTGGTCGGTTCCGCTCTGACGACCGAGTCATATGCTCAAAGTGATACGGATATGCTTGACGCGGCCGGTTCCGGCAATGCGGGAATGGTCGGAACGTTGTTGCAGCTACAGGCAAATCCGAATGCCGCGGACTCGCTGGGCTATTCGGCTCTCATGTATGCTGCTCAGGTTGGATGCGTCGACTGTATGAGAGTGCTGCTGGAAGCGGGCGCAGACATCAATGCCATATCCAGCGAAGGTTGGACGGCACTGCTGTTGACTGCCCTGGAGGGGCAGGCTGAGGCCGCCACAGAGCTCCTGGCACGCGGAGCTGACGGAACCGTGACGTTTGGCGGTGGGTTCACCGCGTTGATGGTTGCGGCCGCTCGCGGGCACGCCGAAGTGGCTGTGGCCCTGGTTCAGGGCGGGATGCCGATCGAAGCTGCGTTGTCAGACGGCCGCACCGCGCTGATGGCGGCTGCCGAAGGCGGTCACGTGGAGGTCGTCAGGGCTTTGCTGGATAACGGTGCAGACGTCAACGCTCTGTCCAACGGAGGCGGCACGGCCGGGTCATCGGCTATTCGCAACGGACATACAACTGTAATACCGGTCCTCGCCGAATATGGTGCCATATTCACAGCCGGAGTCGACGAGCCGCCCTCGGAACCGGATTGTCCAAGGCCCCAGTGGCCCGAGTCGGTTTGGGAAGTGGAGCTCGAGGGGCAGGTTGTGGTGGAGTTTGTTGTTGATAGAGATGGTCAGACCGAAGACTCAACTGTCACTGTGATCTCCACGCCGCACCCAGATTTGGAGGATGCGTCACTCGAGATGTTCCGCGCCTGTGAATTTAAGCCCGGTAAGATTGCGGGAACGCCGGTGCGCGTGAAGCTGAGACAGGGGTTGAATCTGGGTGGGTGATACCGATCCAAGAAGTGTCTCGGGGCCGCATCGTTGGATGCGGCCCCGTTTTTTGTGCCCGTGGTAGCAGGAACCCGGAAAGGACACCGGGTCATTGCAGCCGCGGAAAAGGCGATCGTGATGGCAATCAAAACTCCCCTGTGCGACGATCCGGGCATGGTCTTCTATCCTTGCTGGGGTGGGTAATGGTGGTGCAGCAGGGCTGGGTGTTCCGGAGGGTATCCCAAGCCAATGGGAATATTCCTTGGGGAGGAACATCCTTTCACGACTCCGGGACTCGTGGAGGCGCAAGACGGCCTGGTGTGTGGCGTCCCCACGGTTAAATTGCTAAAACCATACTGCTTTCATCACGACCAGTTTCAGGAGTGCCCCATGTTTTTGGAAAGCAAACTGCGCTTATCTGCCGTCGCTTTCTGTGTTTTATCGGCAATGGTGATGGCATGTGTCGGTGAGGGTGAGGAAGATCTCGGTTATACGCATGTCATCGCGCCGTCGGAGGTCGTCAGGTTCGCGGCGGACGGATCTCTCGAGAGAATCCAGGACGTGGCAGCCGCGGTCTCCGGTGAGATATGGGCACTCCAACGTATTCGGGCGCCTCATCTCTTCGTATACTCGGCTGACGGTGATTTGCACGACTCGTTTGGGACGACCGGTTCTGAGAGGAATCAGGTACGCAATCCATACAACCTGCTTCCAAACGACGATCCCGGCTTCCCGATGGCAGTGTGGGACGCAGGCAACCGCAGAATTTCGGCGTTCAATCCGTACGGAAGGGCCTCGGCTGTGCAGGTCACCCGATCGAGAAGTCAGGTTTACAGGGAGATTGAAGATCACTCGTACGGGAAGCCACTTCAGATGGCGCGCCTGGGTGACCACTATCTGCTGATGGACCATTCGCATGATTTGTCCGTAACTATCGACTATCTGCGCTCGGAGTTGTTGCGGCTTGGCCAGGGTGGTGAACTCGTCGACACGCTCGTTGATTTCGAGAGCGAATTCGAGGATTCTATT
>JBDGYW010000528.1:0-4950 GCA_039588935.1 Gemmatimonadota bacterium
CTGACGTGGATGGCCATGCCGATCAGGATGGTGCGGCTGTAGGCCGGCTCAAGTTCCGCGACTTCAACAATGATGGAATCGTCAACGCGGACGACCGGACGATCATCGGCGATCCGCATCCGGACTTCTCGGGCGGAGTGGATTTGGAGCTCAATTACGGAAGGTTTGACTTCAGCGCAACCGTGTTCGGGACGTTTGGGAACGACATAATGGATGTGAACAAGCAGTTCTACATCTTCCAGAACTTCAGCACCAACGTCCGAGCCGACATGCTGACCGATGCTGCGGTCGTGGTAGACGGAGTCGTGACCAACCCGGACGCCAAGTACCCGAGACTGGATCGCAATGACACGTTCAGCGGTCAACAAGTCAGCAGTTTCTATATCGAGGATGGAACGTACGTCAGGCTGCGAAATCTGCAGATCGGGTACCGTGTTCCGCAGTCATGGATAACTGGCGCGAGAGTGTATCTGCAGGCGGAGAACCTGTTCACCATAACAGGCTATCCGGGTCTCGATCCGGCCTTGCCCGCGCAACAGCAAGGTGGAGCGGCCGGCGACGTCAGGGATCAATATCGGGGTTGGGACAGAGGTGCGTATCCAAACAACAAGATCCTCAGCCTGGGTATCAACGTCACGTTCTAGTGACTCGCAAGGAGACTGAATACTATGAAAGCGCTATATCGATTCAGACGGCTACCCAGGTGGGCTCTGCTGATTTTCGTGGCAGGCGCCGCGTACGCTTGCGAGGATTTCCTGGTCGCGAACCCGCAAGGTAGCCTGGATGAGACGACGCTGGCGAACGAGGCGGGCGTGGAAGGAAACCTCATTGCCACATACAGAATGCTGGACCACACGTTCGGTGCCTGGGGACCCGCCGCCAGTAACTGGGTGTGGGGAAGTGCGACCAGCGATGATGCCTACAAAGGGTCCGAGGCCAGCGACCAGCCCCCGATTACTGACATCGAAATGTACAACTGGTCGACCGGTGGGACGGAAGATTACCTGAACGACAGGTGGCGACACTCGTATGAAGGGATCGTACGAGCCAATGCCACGATAACTCTCATGGAAAGTGTAATTGAAGAGGACGCGGCCGCGATCTCCCAGAGCAACCAAGATGGCATCAGGGGAGAGGCTCTGTTCTTGCGGGCGCACTATCACTTCGAGCTCTGGCGGATATTTGGCAACATCCCATACTACACCGAGGCCGACACGACCTTCCGCAAGTCGAATGTGGGCGTAGACGCCCTCGGCCTCGTTCTGGCCGACCTCGACCAAGCCATCTCGCTGCTGCCGGCGACTCCGAGGAACGGGGAGGTCGGAAGAGCGTCGTCGTGGACTGCCAAGGCCTACAAAGGCAGGGTGCAGATGTATGTCCCGGACTATGCGGGAGCAATAGCGACGTTGCAAGACGTCAGGGGAAACGGCCCATATGCTCTCGAGCCCAACTTCTTCCAAGTGTGGAGCGGTTTTTCCGAGTATCAGAACGGCCCGGAGACCATCCTTGCGTATCAGGCCCACCATGGAGAGCCCGGCGGAGGCAACGCGAACTATGGAGAGCGCCTGAATTTCCCGCATGGCGGCAGCCCGTTCGGTTGCTGTGGGTTTCACCAGCCGTCGCAGAACATGGTCAACTTCTTCTCGGTTGACGCCAACGGACTGCCCTTGTCCTTGTCGGATCCGAACAACTGGAACGCTCGAGATGACAATCTCGACGCCACAGCTTCAGCTACCATGACGGTGGATCCGCGGCTGGACTGGACGGTCGGCAGGGATGACGTACCGTACAAGGATTGGGGACCGCACGCGCCGGGTTGGATCCGGGCGCCGGCGTACGGAGGTCCGTACAGTCCGAAGAAGACTGCCTATGAAGATGCAAGTGGCGCCGTGAGCAGTGTCGGGTGGGTGGCAACGCAATTGAGTAACATGAACATCCACATCTTGCGCTATGCAGATGTGCTGTTGCTGCTGGCTGAAGCGGAGGTTGAAGCGGGAAACATCAATACTGCCCGAGATATCGTCAATGAGATCAGAACACGGGCAGGTGTTGTCGCCCAGGGGCTGGGCACCGATGTCGCCACGATCGCCGTGCCCATAAATGATGCCTCCATCACGTGGGCTGATTACGAGATCGGCTTGTACCCGGCGGCAGGGTGGGACCAGGCCTATGCCAGAACGGCCGTTCGTACCGAGAGAAGGCTGGAACTGTCCATGGAAGGCGAGCGGTTCTTCGATTTGAAACGCTGGGGGATCGCCGAGCAGGTCCTCAATGACTTCATCGCGGTTGAACAGGTGAGGAGGCCGTATCTTGCAGCCTCGGCTCTTTTCTCGCCTCGACACATGCTCTTTCCCATCCCCGCGGTTCAGATTGAATTGAGCCAGATTGAGGGCGAAGACGTGCTAGTGCAGAACACCGGCTGGTAAGCAGCGCGGCGTTTACCTCGCCGCACCAGCCGGCCACAAAAGCGAGAGTCCGGTCCCATTTGCAAACGGGGCCGGGCTCTCTCCTTGCGTCCTCCGCACGAAACGGTCAACGCCCTTCGATCGTGAACACCTGAAGTGAATCACCGTTGTTGGCGACGAGGACGGCCCTCGCCGTAGGTGTAGTGACGAGGGCCAGGTCCGTGACCTGCAGAGGAGCCAAGAACCCACTCGCAGATGCTGGAACGGGGGTGAACCCACCATGGCCGTCGCCTCGCAGCCAGAGCCCGTTCCCCGCGTCAGCTCGTGGAGTGTTCGGTTCGGAATAGTACAGGTTCCCCGCCACAATCAGGTCGAGATTTCCGTCACCGTCACCGTCGTGGGTTAGAATCCCGTTGATCGGTGAAATCTGAGCCAGGCTGGGCAACTGAAACGAGGTAAAGTGTCCATCTCCATCGTTCTGCAGATAGACACTGGCAAACGTATCCGCCTGGTAATGAACCGCACGCAACAACCGTGAGGCGCCGAACATCTCCTGTACGGAAGCCGTCGCGAACGACTCGTACGTCGGGTATTGGATATCGAGCGTGTAGATTTCTCTGCCCAGCTTCGCCAAGCCGAAGAACGGATACTCCACCCCGTCTATCTCTTGCGTGAGAACAATGTCGGTCGTGCTGTTCCCGGTGAAATCGTCCGCATACACCCCGAACTTGCTCTCCTCTGATGTCGTGAACGCGAAATTCAACCCCAGGTTTCCGGCCACCAGATCCGGAAGACCGTCGTTGTTGAAATCCCCGGGTTCGAGACAAGACCACCAACCCCGCATGGCCGGCAGGCCGACGGAACCGGTAACATCCAGCAGCCGTTCTCCATCGTTCTCATAAAACTTCAGCGGCATCCAAGTGCCCGCCGTTATCAGGTCCAATCGTCCGTCAGCGGAAAAATCCATCCAGACCGCATCGGTAACCATTCCTCCTGGTCGTACCAGCTCGGGTCCCGTTTCTTCTGTAACATCGGTGAAGCTGCCTCCCTCATTGCGTAACAAGTAGCTCCGAGCCGGTAATGGGTAGTTCCTAGGCACCAGGCGGCCACCTACGAACAGGTCCAGGCTGCCGTCGTCGTTGAAATCGCCGGCCGTAACGCTGGCCGTGCTCGTCGGCATCCGCGGTAACGCCGCCGTATCCTTCACAAACGTGCCGCCGCCCTGATTGACATAGAGGCGGTCCTGCAACAAATCCGAAACCGGTGAGAAATGGTACCCGCCGCTGGCCACATAGAGGTCCAACTCCCCGTCCCCGTTCGCATCGAAGAATAGGGCTCCCCAATCTTCGTGATCTCTGTCCGCCACCCAGGGTTGCCGCTGCGTGGACTCGACGAAACTGCCGTCCTCTCGCTGAAAAAACAGGGTGCCCGGGAAACCTGCGGCAGCGCCGATGAATACGTCATCCAGGCCGTTGCCGGTCACATCTCCTACGGCTAGGGGAGGCCCCTGCCTGGAGAGCATATGAGACAATGAAGGTTGTACGCTGTAGTCGATGAACGTCTTTTCCTGGTGCTCATACCTCAACGCCCTTTCGGCATCCATCGGCCGGAACAGAAGATCGTGAACAGGAGCAGACGCATTGTGTCCCGTCCTCTCAGCTGCATCTCTCTGTCTCAGGGTCAGCACGCGATCGACCTGCAGATCGGTCAACAACTGAAAACGTCCATCGGGCCAAACGACCTCCAGGCTATCCACGCGCTGGTTTTCGCCAAGCCCGAAATGCACTCTGTCATGCATGCTGGATTGGTATCCCCGGTACGGACTGTGGTAGATGTACTGCAAATGTCCGCCCGCCCAAAGGATCAGTTTCGATCCGAGCCCCCGACTGTTGGGATTCTCTCCCTCGAGAGCGATCTGCAGGTAGTGACTTGTGTCGTCCGTGGGTGGGACATTGTGGTAGACGAATGCTGGAGCGTCGATGTTGTTGACGACCATGTCGAGCCTGCCGTCGTTATCCAGGTCGCCGTACGCCGCGCCGTATGAGAAGCTCGGTCGCTCCATTCCCCATGCGTGGGTCTGGTTGCTGAATGTCAGGTCTCCCTCGTTCCGGAAGACGTAGTTCGAGACATCGTAGCTGTGCAGCGCATCCAACATCTCCAATCCGGCTTGCCTGTCCGTCTCCTGCCGTAAAGCGAACATCCGTATCTGGTAGTCATAGTCGATGACGGCTTTTGGGTAGCCATTGGTGATGTGGATGTCCTTGTAGCCATCATTGTCGAGGTCGACAAAGAGGGGACTCCAGGTCCAACTCGTGTAGGGGAAGCCGGCCAGGTGGGAAATCTCACTGAACACAACATTGCCGTCTCGCGTGACGCCGGTGTTGAGTTGCAGTGAGTTACTACTGTAATCAGGGCGGAACCCCCTGCGGCGGCGTTCCATGAAGAAATTGTGGGTCATGGCTCCTGTCATCCGTTTCCGTTCCCGCAGGTCTTCCGGAACCATGTCCGTCTGCACGATATCGAGCCAGCCGTCGTTGTTGAAATC
>JBDGYW010000529.1:0-5647 GCA_039588935.1 Gemmatimonadota bacterium
CCTGTCGGTCTCCACGTCCACACGTTTTTCTTCCGTGATATAGCCAAATGCTAGTCGACCGTCACCACCCTCCAACTGAGGGTGCATACCTTCGGGCATAATCTCACCGACGAGCTTGACGATCTGTGTCGAAGTCAGTGTCTCCGCCGTGAGAGGCTTTCGGGAACCGTCGAGCTCCAGCAGCATCTGTTTGCCGGTTTCGAGGATCAGTGCTTCAGCGTTCTTCTCGAAGGCAATCGCGATGGGTTGGTCTAGAGTAGCCATGCGAGGAATGTAGTCCGGTGGGGATCGAGCGGAAGGGTGGTGCTTCTCCACTTGCACCGACGCGGTATGGCCGGTTACCTCTAGAATCCACCAAGGACAACAGGAATCGAGGATCCATCAATGAACTTCGCGCAGCACACTACCGAGTACCCCTCGTTCAGGGCTCAGATACGAATTCTCTCCGTGGTCATCTTGGCATTTGCCATCTCCTCCCCGCTGTGTGCTCAGTCAAGTGAAAAACGTACAGCCATGACAAACACAGATCAGCTGTCAGCTGTGATCCATGAGATGTCGATGACGCTGTGGGATTACACCGAACTCGCCATGCTGGAGTACAGATCTGCCGAATACCTCACTGGAGTCCTCGCGAGTGAAGGCTTTGCAGTAGAGCATGGAGCCGCTGACATGCCCACAGCTTTCATCGCGACCTTTGGGAGTGGTGCTCCCATAATCGGCATCCTGGCTGAATACGATGGCTTGCCCGGCAATGGCAATTCGATCGTTCCACGCCGGGAGGAACGGGAAGATGGTCTCCCCGATGGACAGGGGTGTGGGCACAACCTGTTTGGCGCCGCGTCGATTGGCGCCGCGATCGCCCTGAAACGCACGATGGAAGAACACGATCTGACCGGGACCATTCGGTTGTACGGGACACCCGCAGAGGAAACTGTGGTTGGCAAGGTGTACATGGCCAAGGCGGGAGTGTTCGACGACTTGGACGCGGCAATCGAATGGCATCCGGGACTCGATATAGGCACCAACAACCAACCGGGGCGGGCGATGAACAACTTCACCGTCGAGTTCTTCGGACAGTCTGCCCACTCTTCGGCTGACCCCTGGAACGGTCGCAGCGCTCTCGATGCGGTTGAGTTGATGAACTACGGCGTCAACATGATGCGCGAGCACGTGAAGCCCACTACACGCATTCATTATGTGATGCCATCTGCTGGTGAGGCACCCAATGTCGTCCCCGACTACGCGAAGGTGTGGTACTACGTGCGGGCAGTGAACCGTGATGAGGTAGAAGAGTATTACAACTGGATCCTGAAGATTGCTGAAGGTGCCGCGCTGGCGACACGCACGACACACGAAGTCTTCCTTACCACCGGCGTTCACGAGACACTGCTCAACCGCCCGCTTCAAGAGGCCATGCAGGCGAACCTCGAGTTGGTTGGAGCGCCGCCGTTCACCGAAGAGGATCAGGCATTCGCGCGGGAACTGCAGAAATTCATTGGCATTGACGAAGTTGGCCTGGTGCGGGAGATCAAACCACTGGCGGAAAGTGAAGAACCACCCTCTGGTGGCTCGACCGACGTTGCGGAAGTGAGTTACATAACGCCTACAGTCGGATTCAGCATGACGACCGCCGCCGCAGGCATCCCTTGGCACAGTTGGGCCGCCACCGCATCCCACGGAACCGACGGTTCAGTTCGGGCCACGGTTGCGGCTGCAAAAGTCATCGCTCTCATGGGTGTGGACATGCTCACCGATGCGTCGCTGTTGGAGCGAGCCCGCGAGTTCTACCTGGAGAGAACCGGGGGCGAGCCGTACAGGTCGCCGATTCCGGTAGATCAAGAACCGCCGGTGCCTGTACGCCCGTAGAGAGGACCGGGTATTATGCCGCTCCGCCCCACTGCAACTCTGCCGTGGGGCGGAGCACGCAGAGTTGCAGCGGTGTGGGGAGAGGGGCTAGAACCCCGCCGCTTGCCCGTCCTTCCGCGACTCGGACGCCCCGAAGTACACCTGCTTCAATACATCCCACATGATGGCTTGGTAGCCGCCGTATCCGCCGCGCGAGCGCCTGATCGTGTGCCCCATGGCCGTGAGAGCTTGAAGGGTCTCGGGTAAGAACCCCGATTCGAGGTTCAGGATTCCCCCATCTGTCATGACCTGGCCGGTGGGCTGTGATGACCCGGTGTGCCGCATCCTCGGCGCGTCACCAGCTTCCTGAAGGTTCATGCCGAAGTCGATCATGTTAACGAGGATCTGTACGTGGCCTTGAGGTTGCATGGCACCACCCATCACACCGAAGCTCATGAAGGGCTCACCGTCCTTGGTCACAAACGCCGGAATGATCGTGTGGAAGGGGCGTTTACCGGGCTCGTATGTGTTGAAGTGTCCTTCCTCCAGCGTGAACAGCTCGCCGCGGTCTTGGAGGCAGAAGCCGAGACCGTCGGGGGTCATACCTGAACCCAATCCGCGGTAGTTGCTCTGGATCAGCGACACCATGTTGCCGTCGCCATCGGCCGTGGTGAGGTAAATCGTTTCTCCGTTATCGAGGATCGGATCGCCCGCGTCGTACTCAGTCGCGGCTCGTTCTAGATCGATCAGTGCCCGTCGTTGGCTCCCATATTCCTTCGAGATCAGCCAGTCAACCGGAATGTCGTTGAAGTCCGGGTCGGCATAGAACTCCGCTCGGTCTTCGAACGCCAATTTCTTCGCTTCCGTGAGCACATGCAGGTACTCGGGGCTCCCAAATTCCATCGCGGCAATGTCAAAGCCCTCGAGAATGTTGAGCATCTGGAGCGCGGCAATTCCCTGTCCGTTGGGAGGAAGTTCCCAGACGGTGTAGCCCCGGTATGTCGTGGAAACGGGGTCCACCCATTCGGATGTATGGGCTGCGAGATCTTCGTAGGACAGAAACCCTCCGACTCTCTCCATGTAGGCATCGATGGCTCGGGCAATATGTCCCTTGTAGAAGACGTCGCGTCCTTCCTGCGCGATCGCCTCCAGCGTGTTCGCTAGAAGCGGATTTCGGAAGATCTCTCCCTTGACGGGCGCATGCCCGCCTGGCATGTACACTTCCGCGAACCCGGGCCATTCCTGAAGATTCTGGGCACCACCGTTCCAGGCGGCGGCGATCACTTCCGAGACAGGGAACCCTTCGCGTGCGTATTCGATCGCCGGAGCCAGGATCTGTTCCACCGGCAACTTGCCGAACCGACCGTGCAACTCGAACCAACCATCGACAGCTCCCGGAACCGAAACGGGCAGCGGTCCGTATGCAGGGATTCTCTCGATCTCGCGTCTGCGGAATTCCTCCAGCGTCAATGATCTGGGCGAGCGTCCGCTGGCATTCAAGCCATGCAGTTCGTTTGTTTCTGCGTCCCAAACGATTGCAAACAGATCACCGCCAACGCCGTTACCGGTGGGTTCCACGAGTCCAAGCACCGCGTTTGCCGCGATGGCCGCGTCAACCGCGCTGCCACCCTGTCTGAGTATCTGGAGAGCAGCTTGAGTGGCGAGCGGCTGGCTGGTTGCCGCCATTCCATTCCGAGCAATGACCTCAGAACGTGTGGCGAACGGTCTACCGGTCAAGCGGTCCTGCGCATGCGAGGTGATCGGCAAGAACATGGCTAATAGGACAAGAGCGTTGGCTCTCTGCATGAAAGTCTCCAGTGCACGGGCGAAATTCGAACACGACGTATCTCTAGTCTATAGATGGGTCAGAGTACCGGGTAGAGACCGCACTGATACTTCCAGGCGATCCGATAATTGTGAGGCGGTCGCCATCGCGGAGTACCGTGCGACCTGTTGGCACGAGCGTCTCTCCATAGCGCCTTATGAGCGCGATCAACGAGCCCTCAGGCATCCTCAACTCGTTCAACGCCCTACCGATGAGCAATTCGGTCTTCTTACCGGAAGCGACCTCAAGGGATAGGAACCGGTCGTCACGCAACAGAGTCTCTTTTAGTTCCTGATCGTTGCGATCTTCAAGCCACTCTTCCATGAAACCTTCAGTCTCGATCCGCCCCGCGAGCTGGGCGAGGATCCGCAAGTGGCGGCCGGCATCGTGCTCTCCACTTACAAGGAAAAACACCGCCCGAATCGGATGCTCGGCTGCTTGCCGATGCAACGCCACATCGTCTGTGTCGATGAAGAGCGACGCCACGCACCGCGCAATCACCAACTCGGAAGACTCGAAATCCGGAAGTCGCATGTGCAGAAGTGCTGCACCACGAGAAACCGGAGTGGCACCCGCCTTTACGCCACGAGTGAAACCATCAACGAGCTGATCGGCCGATGCAGGGAGGCGTTTCTGGAGCTGATCGGACGCGCCCTGAATGATGCCGCTCAGGCTGATCTGGGTGTCGATGTCCATCGTGAGTGAGCCCGTGACCACTTCATCAAACGGGTCGGTGGCTCGAGCGCCTTTTTCCTTCATGATGTCGCGAAGTTCTCTGTCGAGGCCGGCAAATCGACGACGCCCCAGGCGTTCGAACACGTGATAAATGGCACCGTCCCGTTCCATCCGGCCGCGAGCGTAGTATGTATACCAACCGATGCTTGCCGATACGACTCCCATGGTGAAAAGTGAGGGTAACCATCCCATTTCCGCGATCAGGATCATCGGGCCCAAAATCCCGGCGATCTGCATCCAAGGATAAAAGGGCGAACGGAAACCGGGATCGTAGCTCTCAATACGGCTTTCTCGCATGACAACCACGGCAATATTGATGAGACCAAAGAGGGCGAGTTGAAGTGCGCTCGCCAACTTGGCGACGCCCTCGACGTCGAGCACTAGCAGGAAGGCGATCAGGAGAGCTGTGGTCAGCACTATTGAGAGTGTCGGAGTTCGAAACCGTCCGAGACCCGCGAGGCGTGTAGGTATCAGGTGGTCTCGTGCCATTGCCAAGGGGTACCGCGACGCGGCCATGATCCCTGTATTCGACATCGACGCAAAGCGCCACCGGTGTTAGGCTCTGACTTAGCTCGTCGATGCCGAGCACCGCGACCATCACGTACACTCCGAGCACGTATATGCAGATAACTGTGGCGAGAGACAGGGCCATTCCGAGCGGGATGTTCCGATCTGGCTCTTTTACTTCCTCCGCCAGGCTCGCTATCTGAGTGAGGCCGACGTATGAGATGAATACCAATCCGACAGTTCCCAGCAGGCCATCTATTCCTTCCGGCATGAACGGAACGAATCGTTCCTCATGGGTCTCGGCTATGCCACTCGACACCACTGTCGTGAGGCCGTCGATCAGAAAGAACGCCAATATCGTAAGCAGTGCGAACACGAGCACGCGTACGAGGCTGCTCGACTCCTTGGAGCCGAAGATGTTCAGGATTGCGAAGACAACCGCGAACGCTATGGCGACTGGTTTGAAGGGAACTTCGAGGAATATCGATATGTACGCACCCATGCCGATCAACGCGAAGGCGCTCTTGAGCATCAAGGCGAACCACGTCCCGATGCCGCCGACACTTCCCATCAATGGGCCCAAGGTTCGGTCGAGGAAATAATAAGCGCCGCCTGCCCTCGGCATGGCGGTGGCTAGCTCCGCCTGGCTCACCATTGCCGGTATGATCAACAGGCCCGAAATGAGGTATGCCAGGATCACTGACGGACCGGCTCTCGATGCGGCGATCCCCGGCA
>JBDGYW010000530.1:0-4943 GCA_039588935.1 Gemmatimonadota bacterium
ATCAGCCTGAGTCGGGATAACTTGTTCTGAAACTCTTTCCTCAGTAATCACCACAGACTCCGCCTCCGGCCACCCCACTATCTCGTCCAGCTCCTGGCCGGTTTGCCGCGCTACATGGCGGGCCGAGTTGCTCTGGAAACCAACGTCCGCCAGAACTCACTGAACTGTTCCGACGAGTGCCAGAAATCTGTGTTGGACCGCGGGGTGCCCGAAATCGGCCTCTATTGGTTCGCGTCACACACTGGGGCATTTGCCCCGTTTGCCATGCCTTTTCCCCTAAGACGCCAGCGAGAACCACGGTCGCGGTGACTCGTAAAACCTTCACTGACAAGTGCTTATGGTCTAGGGAGCATCCGGCCTAAAGTCTGCAATCACACGGTTAGATATTGAACCTTCATGGAGCAATCCGATATGGAGAGAATGCTTTTACCGCTTCTGGTGGCTACCTGCCTTACTCTGCCGCAGTCGGCCATGGGTCAGCAGGCCACAGACACACTTTATCTCGAAACGGCGCTGGACCTCGCCCGCGAGGCCAATCCCATGCTTCAAGCGACCCGGTTCCGGGCAGACGCCGCACTCGAGCGAGTGCCGCAGGCAGGCGCCTGGCCAGATCCGATGCTGTCGCTGGGGCTCATGAACCGTGTGGTGCGGACGTTCGGTGCGAGTGCCCCGATGTCGATGAATTCCGTCCAACTCACTCAGCGGATACCGTGGCCCGGAAAACTTGCGTTTGGTGAGGAGCGGGCGTCCCACCTTGCCGAAGCTGAACGACTCGAGTCCGAGGAAACCGAGGAGTTTCTGCTCGCTCGGGTGAAGTCGGCCTACTATCAGCTTGCCTACATAGACCGCTCGATCGTTCTGATGGATGAGACGCGCGGACTGCTGCTGACCTTTCAGGATGTGTCGTCGGCTCTGTACGGGGTTGGCTCCGCTCAACAACAGGATGTGTTGAGGGCTCAAGTATCGGTTGCTCAGATGACCGAAGACATAACGGTCATGGAGCAGAACCGTGTGGCCATGGCCGCACGCCTGAATGCTCTTCTGGGGCGGGCAGCGACGGAACCCGTCGGTGCGTTGGAACTACCGCCCGTTGGTGCGGCCCTACCAACCGCGGACGCTCTCATTGCAATTGCGGCAGAGCGGAGACCCGCGCTGCGAGCTGCCGAGGAGCGCACCCAAGCCGCTGAAGCAGGTTACGGAGCCGCGCGTAAGACGATGTACCCCGACCTGACCGTCACGGTTGGCTATGGGCACCGTCCCGATTTTGAAGATTTGACCACGTTAATGGTGGGTTTCAGTTTGCCGGTGTTTGCCGGATCGCGGCAGAAACCACTGCAGCGAGAGATGCAGGCAAACGTGTCGTTGTTTGAGGCTAGGGCTTTGGATCTCTATAACGAAACGTATGCGCGCCTCTCGGAGCTGCGGGCGACGGCAGAACGGTCCAGCAATCTCTCGGAGCTATACGCCACGTCGGTGCTGCCGCAGGCTGAGGCTGCCGTGGAATCGGCTCTCTCAGCCTATCGCGTGGGTTCAGTCGACTTTCAGACTCTCGTGCAAAACCAGATGACCGTCAATCGATATGCAATTCAACAGGTGTTACTCACCGCGGACTACCACAGAGCGGTGGCCGACATAAGCGCCCTTTTAGGGAACGATTTGGAGGAAGAGAATGAGTAAGCTCGCGATGTTTGTCCTGGCCGCTGCAGTGACCACGTTTGCTTGCGGGAGTGGGGAACAAGACCAGTCGGCGATGGCGGACATGTCCGCCGACGAGCATGCGGCGCATACCCCCGAAGAACACGCCCAGATGCTCGCTGACCAACAGGCGCAGGATTCTGCTGATGAGCATGCGGCGCATACCCCCGAAGAACACGCCCAGATGCTCGCTGACCAACAGGCGCAGAGCGCAACCGATGAGCACGCGCAGCATACGCCAGAGCCTCAGCAGGAGGAAGAGTCTTCGATGGAGGGTATGTCGGCCGCTGAGCACGCCATGCACATGGGTGGCGGAGGCGGTACCACCGATAGCACTGGGGCCGCGGTCAGAAACCCGGTCCACCTGAGCCCCGATCAGGAACGGTCTTTGGGGATTGTCTATACGACAGTCGGTCGCAGCACACTGAGCCGATCGATCCGCACCGTCGGACTCATACAGGCTCCCGAACCCAACGTCGCCGACGTGACTCCGAAGATCGACGGTTTTGTGGAAGAACTGTTTGTGGCCACCACGGGCGAATCAGTTCGCGCGGGTCAGCCATTGCTCAGTCTCTATAGTCCCTCGCTCGTAGCCGCGCAAGGAGAATTGCTTACGGCTCGCAGGCTTCTGGACCGGATCGATTCGAATGCCGGTGACGCGTGGGAGAATGCCAATGCCATGATGCAAGCGGCACGTCGCCGCCTGACCTACTGGGATATCTCTCCCGAGCAGATCGACCAGATAGAGTCCACTGGGTCAGTCACGAAAACGATGACGCTAGTGGCGCCAAGGTCAGGGATCGTGCTCGAGAAGGTGGTGCTCGAGGGCCAGCGGGTTATGGCGGGAATGTTGCTCTATCGCATTGCGGATCTGACGGACTTGTGGATTGAGGGCGAGCTGTTCGAACAAGACCTGCAGCACGTGAACGTTGGGTCGATGGCGCACATGGGTGTGTCAGCCTACCCGGGATTACATGTGATGGGTCGCGTGAGTTTTGTGTATCCCACCGTGGATCCGGCGACGCGCACGAATAAGGTGCGAGTGTCGGTTGCCAACCGCGATCTCCGCCTCAAGCCGGGAATGTTTGCCACGATCCACTTTGACGTGGTTGTCGGTGAAGACATCATCGCCGTGCCCACCGAGGCAGTTCTCGCGACCGGTGAGCGCAATCTGGTGTTTGTTCGGCAGGCTGACGGGATGCTGTACAATCGTGAGGTCACCCTCGGCGCCAGGGCCGGCGACAACATTCATGTTATCAGCGGACTCTCCGAGGGCGAAGTCATAGTGGTCTCCGCCAACTTCCTGGTCGACGCCGAGTCTCGTCTGGCAAGTGCCGGGGCCATGGCCGGCATGGATCACGGTGAGCCGCCGGTAATACCACAGCCTGCATCGGAGCACCAGCATGATTAACAAGATCATCGCCTGGTCGCTCCAGAACCGCTTCCTGGTTTTGCTCGCCACGGTTGGCATCCTCGTTGCCGGCGTGATGGCGATGAACTCGACGCCGCTCGATGCGATTCCCGATTTGTCGGATGTGCAGGTCATCGTCCAGACGGACTTTCGCGAGCAGGCGCCGCAAATAGTTGAAGATCAAGTCACCTATCCGATCGCGTCGGAGATGCTCAAGGTACCGGGCGCACGCGTGGTGCGGGGCTACTCGTTCTTCGGCCTGAGCCTCGTCTACGTCATCTTCGAGGACGGAACAGACATCTACTGGGCCCGGTCCCGCGTGCTCGAGTACCTGAACGGTATTCGCCAAAACCTGCCCCCCGGCGGTGAGCCTGTGTTGGGGCCGGATGCAACCGGCGTCGGTTGGGTGTATGAGTACGTTCTCGAGTCTGAAACCCACGACCTTGCCGAACTTCGTTCCCTGCAGGATTGGTATGTCCGTTATCAGCTGACCTCTGTGCCAGGCGTTTCCGAAGTCGCCTCCGTGGGTGGGTTCGTACGCCAGTATCAGGTCGAGTTAGACCCCGAACGCCTGCGGGCGTTTGGCATACCAGCGACGCGCGTGGCTCAAGCCATCGGCAACCGCAACGTCGACATCGGAGCGCGCGTCCTCGAGATGGGCGGCCGCGAGTACATGATTCGCGGGCTTGGGTATCTGGAGGGCGTCGAGGATATCGGAGACGTAACGGTCGGCGTGAGCCCGACTGGAACTCCAGTCCGTGTTGCCGACGTTGCCACGGTTCAGATCGGTCCAGCTCCGCGCCGTGGATCGGCTGAATTCAACGGTAGGGGCGAGGCTGTCGCGGGGATCGTAGTGATGCGTTTTGGGTCTGACGCATTGGGGACGATCGAAGCAGTGAAAGAGAGGATAGCCGTAATCCAGGAGGGGCTCCCGGAGGGAGTCACCATAACGACGGCCTACGACCGGAGCGACCTCATCCATCGCGCGATCGAGACGCTGCGGGAGAAGTTGATCGAAGAGTCGCTGATTGTCGCGGCGATCGCGATCCTGTTCCTGCTCCACGCGCGATCCGCCCTTGTTGCGATCGTGACGTTGCCTCTCGGTATCCTGATGTCGTTCATCGTAATGCGGTTGATCGGCGTCAACGCCAACATCATGAGTCTGGGCGGTATCGCAATTGCCATCGGCGCGATGGTGGATGCTGCCATCGTGATGGTCGAAAATATGCACAAACACCTGGAACGAGCAGAAGGAAAGCGTGACCATTGGGAGATCGTGTTGGAGAGTGCGAAACAGGTGGGTCCGCCGCTGTTCTTCTCATTATTGATCATCACTTTCAGCTTCCTGCCGGTGTTCTCGCTGGAGCAGCAGGAGGGTAGGCTATTCAAGCCGCTTGCCTTCACCAAGACGTTCGCTATGGCCAGTTCGGCGCTGTTGTCGATCACCCTGGTGCCGGTGCTCATGGGTTACCTCGTCAGGGGCAAGATTCTACCTGAGGGTCGGAACCCCTTGAACCGTGTGCTCCGGTGGTTCTATCGGCCAGTTATCAAATTCGCGACGCATTATCCCTGGCCCGTTGTGGCCCTATCTGTACTCGTGCTCGGCGTAACGATTATCCCTTGGCGGCAATTGGGTAGCGAGTTTATGCCTCCGCTCAAGGAAGGGTCGATCCTCTTCATGCCCACGACGATTCCCGGAGTCTCGATCGCTCAAGCTCGGGATGTCATGCGCGTTCAGGACAGCCTTCTGATGGAGTTTCCAGAAGTCGAAACGGTGCTTGGAAAGGTCGGACGGGCGAATACCGCAACCGACCCTGCGCCGCTCGCTATGTGGGAG
>JBDGYW010000531.1:0-4925 GCA_039588935.1 Gemmatimonadota bacterium
GAGGATCGTGAGGGTAAAACGGCCTTCATCTATCAGGTCGGGCCTGACAAGAAGCTGTCTCGCCTCACCATGGCCGATGAGATCATCAGGCTTGGAGAAGATCGGATTGAGGTGTGGACGCGGCTGAAGGAACTGGCTGGTGTGGAAGTCGCTCAGACGGTGAGGGATGCGGTTGAATACGACATGGAGGGTCACTTCGACAGGAAGGCCGAGGCACTCAGGCAGGAATATGAAGCAAAGCTGGTGGAGTTGAGGACCCACTATCCTCGCGTGGTTGCGCGGAAGCTGGCGGAGGGCCTTGTAAGAGCCGGCGACGGTTTGAAGACCGTAGCGGAACTCCTCGAGACGGCGCAAGCAGTACCGGGCCTCGAGGGGATTCCCGGAGACATCCTGGGTGGAAACGGTGGTGGCGGAGCGGCAGCAGCGCCCGCCGCATCGGCAGATGGCGGAGTAGCGGTTGCAGTGGCTGAAGCGCCGGCAGCCGCACCCGCGGCGGACGAGGAAGATGAAGGGCTGGTCATGGAGCCTTACATCGAATCGGCGCGCTGCACCACCTGCGACGAGTGCACGAAGATCAACAACAAGATGTTCGCCTACAACGACAAGAAGCAGGCGTATATCAAGGACGCGAGGGCCGGAACCTTCAAGCAGCTGGTTCAGGCGGCCGAGAAGTGCTCGGTGAGGATCATCCATCCGGGAACGCCGCTGAACCCGAAGGAAAAGGACCTCAACAAGTGGGTAAAACGGGCTGAGCCCTTCAACTGATAGAGCGGCATGGACGATAGGCTGAAGACGTTTCGACAGGGCGTTCATCCGCCTGAACTGAAGACACTGACAGAACACTCCCGGATTCGGCGTATGCCGTTCCCGGACGAGGTGGTGCTCCCGTTGAGCCAGCACACCGGGAAACCGGCGAAGTTGCTGGTGAGAGTCGGGGATCACGTTGAGCGCGGTGACAAAATCGGTGCTGCCGATGGCTTCATCTCTGCGCCGGTCCACGCATCGGCCACGGGTACGGTCGAGGAGATCGATCTTTGGCCGCACCCGAATGGTTCCTATTCACCGGCGGTTCGCATAAAGGTTGACAGGTACTCAGCACAAACCCCGCGTGGCAGAACGGTTCCCGACTGGCAGGGATTGTCTGCTGACGAGATCCGCGCGGCAGTGAAGAATGCGGGCGTAGTAGGACTCGGCGGTGCGGCATTTCCGACTCACGTGAAACTGACTCCTCCCGAGGGCACCAAGATCGACACGCTGATCTTGAACGGGTGTGAGTGCGAGCCGTACCTGACCTCGGATCACCGCACGATGGCCGAATACCCTGATCGTGTGCTCCTCGGTACGAGGATCATGATGATGTGTCTGGGTGTGAAGCACACGATGATCGGGATCGAAAAGAACAAACCCGATGCTATCACAGCATTGACTGCGGCTCTCCCGAGCGATCTGAACATCACCATACACCCGCTCTCCGTGAAGTACCCACAGGGAGCGGAGAAGATGTTGATCGACGCTCTACTGAAGCGTGAGGTTCCGTCCGGGAAGCTGCCGCTCGACGCAGGCGTGGTTGTGCAGAATGTCGGATCGATTGCGGCAATCGCCGAGGTATTCGAGACCGGCCTGCCCCTGGTCGAACGTATCGTAACCGTAACCGGCAAGGGCATTCAGGAACCGTCGAACCTCATCGTTCCGGTAGGTACGAAGTTACGCGACCTGATCGCGATGTGCGGCGGATTGAAAGAAGATGCGTTCGAGATCGTCTTTGGCGGCCCGATGATGGGGGCATCTCAGGCGAGCATGGATGTCCCGCTGTTGAAGGGCACATCCGGTGTCGTAGTGCTCTCCGAAGACGAATGCAAGCGTGCCGAATCACACGCGTGCATTCGGTGCGGGCACTGCCTCGACGCATGCCCAATCTTCCTCAACCCCCAGCATCTGGGGGCGCTCGCGAGAGCGGATCGCTATGAGGAAATGAATGATTACCATCTCGCGGACTGCATGTTGTGCGGCTGCTGTTCGTACACATGCCCGTCCAATATTCCGTTGAGCCAGTTGTTTCAAATGGCCAAGAAAGCGTTATGGAAGCGGCAGGTAGCGTGAGCGATAGAAACCTCCTGATTACCGCATCGCCCCACTTGGGTGGCCGAGATACGACCCCTACCATCATGTGGTCTGTCGTCGGCAGCCTCGTGCCGATCGTGGCGGCGTCGATATTCTTCTTTGGTCCCAGCGCGTTGCTCGTGATCTTCGCGAGTTGTACCGGTGCCTTGCTCGTGGAACAGTTTTTCGGCCCCAAGTCAGCGTTGAGGGACGGATCCGCGGTCATTACTGGAATCCTCCTCGGACTCACGCTGCCACCTGGCCTTCCAATGTGGATGGCGTTTGTTGGCGGTGCGTTCGGCATCGGATTCGGAAAGCTGATATTCGGCGGGCTCGGCCAGAACATCTTCAATCCGGCACTGCTGGGACGTGCGTTTCTTCAGGCAGCGTTCCCTGTGGCATTGACCACTTGGCCGGCGCTGGGCGGTCCGTGGTGGAGTCTGCGCGGCGCGAATTTCGCTCTCCCGCTGATGAGCGGCAGTACGGACGCACTGACAGGTGCGACACCCCTGGGACTCATGAAGTTCGAACAGGTGGTGACTGACAACATGGATCTGATCATGGGTTCTATCGGTGGGTCTGCCGGTGAGACGTCAGGGATCATCATCCTTCTTTGTGGTGCGTACTTGGCTTTCAGGAACCACCTGAATTGGCGAATTCCTGCCAGCATCCTGCTCACCGTTGCAGTGTTCGCGGGTGGGCTGCATATGCTCGATGCCGCCCGCTATCCGGGGCCGATTTTCATGATGTTCTCCGGCGGGCTGATGCTGGGGGCCGTATACATGGCGACCGACATGGTTACATCACCGACCACCAACCTGGGATCTTGGATCTTCGGGTTCGGCATAGGTTTTCTGGTCGTAGTAATTCGACTCTGGGGAGGACTCCCCGAAGGTGTGATGTACGCGATTCTGTTGATGAACGCCATGGTGCCATTCATCAACCGGGCAACACAACCGCGTGTATTTGGGACGAAGCTGAAGCAGGTGGTATTGTGACAGACGAGATTCTGAATACAGACACAGCGCCTGACACGCCTCCGCCGCCTCCCCAGCAAGAGGAAGCTTCTCCTCTGCGACTGGTGTTGACTCTGGGAATTGCAGGAGCACTTGCAGGCTTTCTGATCGTTTTCGTCTACGTCGCGACTCTGCCAGCCATTACAGCCTACAAGGCAGAGGTGCTCCGACTAGCCATCCAGGACGTCCTGGGTGCGCCGGAGAGCTTCGATACGCTTTACGTGGTGGACGGAGCACTCGCGGAAGAGCTCCCGGCCGGTGCGCAGCCCGATGACTACGACCAGATCTATCCCGGCTACCGTGACGACGGCACGCAGGTCGGCTTCGCAATCCAATCCGCCGAATTCGGGTTCCAGGATGAGGTCAGGCTGATCTTCGGTTATGACGCCCGGGCTGAGACGATCCTCGGAATGCTTGTCCTGGAACACACCGAGACTCCGGGCCTGGGCGACAAGATTGTCAAGGACTTGGAGTTCGTCGGCCAGTTCACCGAGGCGACTTTCCCGTTGACAGGTGTCAAGATCGGGGCTGGAACCGGCGGACGGGACGAGATCGACATGATTACGGGTGCGACGATCTCTTCCCGCGCCGTGATTCGTATTATCAACAATGCACTAGAGCGGCTCGACCCAATGATCGATGCATACAATGGCGGAGGGAGCCGATGAGAAAGACGACTCCCCAACAGGATTTCACCCGAGGTATCTGGCGGGAAAATCCGGTCTTGATTCAGATGCTGGGCCTCTGCCCGGCCCTCGCGGTCACGAACACTGTTGTCAACAGCATTGCCATGGGCCTCGCCACGTTCTTCGTGCTGACCGGGTCCAGCCTGTTGGTTGCCACATTCAAGAAGTTCATTCCGAATCAGGTACGGATCTCCACGTACATCGTGATCATCGCGACCTTCGTCACAGTCACAGACATGACGTTGGAGGCGATCGTTCCCGAAATTCACAAGGAACTCGGCGCGTTCATCGCGCTGATTGTCGTCAACTGCATGATCCTCGGCCGCCAGGAGGCGTTTGCGTCAAAGCGGCCGGTCGGTCGGGCGCTCATGGACGCATTTGGGACCGGCATCGGGTTCATGATCGCACTGTTGATATTGGGCACCTTCCGGGAGATACTGGGCAGCGGCACAGTTCTCGGATTCCCCATTTTCGGTCCAAATTTCGAGCCATGGGTTGTGTTCGTGCTGCCGCCAGGCGGGTTCCTCACTATCGGATTCGTACTCTTGGGGCTGAACGCATACCAGCGGCGTAAGGAGCAACGGGCTGCGGCACTAGGCGTGAGCGGCGTTCCACAGGAGGAGGCGGCATAATGAACGATCTCTTCCTGATTCTGGTCTCGGCAATGGTGGTGAACAACTTCACCCTGTTCTACTTCCTCGGCCTCTGTCCGTTCATGGGGGTGTCCGGGCGAGTTGAGACAGCGCTGCGCATGGGTGCCGCAAACCTGTTCGTGCTTACCATCACGTCGATTTGCGCGTGGTTCTTGTACGAATTCATCCTTCCTGCGGCTCCATATCTGCGCCTCATTTCGTTCATTGTAGTGATCGCATCGAGCGTTCAGATTGTGGAAATAGCGATCAAGAAGATCAGTCCCGCGCTTTTTAGAGCGCTCGGCATTTATCTCCCGCTCATCACCACCAACTGCGCCATCCTGTTTTACGCGATTCAATCCACGAACAAAGGCTACAGCTTCATCGAGGGGCTGTTCTACGCATGGGGAGCGGGCCTTGGATTGACGCTGGCGTTGGTCCTGATGGCCTCGATCCGAGAAGATAGTGAGCTGGTCACGGTACCTGAGATC
>JBDGYW010000532.1:0-4919 GCA_039588935.1 Gemmatimonadota bacterium
TGCACCGTCAGTGGCATAGATATCGATCTGTGGCGGGAGGTTGTTGCCGGAGTTCTTCTCCTCGTACATGGTGAGGGGAACAGTCTGGGAGTACCGTAGGTTTTCACCCGTGTACGTCTCAAAAACTCCTCGTGCCAACAGCTCGGCATCGCCTCCTCCGGTCCACACACCCTGCCCTTTCTTGCCAACGATGGTGGCAGTACCGGTGTCCTGACACAATGGCAGCAGGAAGTTGGCAGCTACCTCGGCGTTCTTCAACATCGCGAGTGCCACGCCTTTGTCGTTGTCACTGGCATCGGGGTCGTCCAGAATGGCCGTCACTTGCTCCAGGTGTGCCGGCCGCAGCAGGAACGAGACATCGCGCATCGCCTCGTGCGCCAACGTTGTGAGTGCCTTGGGATCGACCTTTAGCACTTCCTCACCATCCAACACAGCGGTCGTGACATATTTGCTGGTCAGGAGCCGGTAGGTCGTATGGTCCTCGGCCAGTGGAAACGGGTTTTGATACGCAAACTCCGCCATCTTCGTACTCCTTGAATTCGTTATTCGCATTCTGAATTTTGCCGGGCGAAAAGACGCTGCTCTTCTCCACGGCCACAGCCGGAGGAAAAGTCGCACATTCGCCCTCGATATTCCAACGAAACCGAATCGGTTCACCAGCTCCGGTTGACTGGATGTATGCTCGATCACCGAGCTATGTTACGTGGTCCAGATATAGCTCGGGTTGAATCTCCACCCGCTCACGACACGAGGGGATAGGATGGTTATCGGCTTCCTAATGAGACAAGGCGCCGACAGCACGGCGCAGAGTGACTTCAGTGCGGTCGTAGAATGGATTGGTGAACACGCGGTTGTCGCGCAACTTGGGGGCCTGCTGGTCGTGGCCCTGGCATCGTATCTGGCAGACAAGATCTCCAGGCGAATTCTGCTCGCCACGATCGCTCGGATCGTGCGACGTACAACGTTTACGTGGGACGACGTGCTGCAGAAACACCGAGTATTCGAGCGACTCGCGCATATCGCTCCTGGATTTGCGGTCTATTACGGAATCCAGATGGTGCCCGACATCGGCGACTCACTCACAAACCTGATCCGTCAGACAGCACTCGCTTCGATGGTACTTGTCGGGATTCTCTCCGTGGGCGCGTTCCTGAATGCTGTTCATGAGATCTATGCAAACAGCAGAATCGCCAAGGGAAGGCCTATCAAGGGTTACGTACAGATTGCGAAGATCATCGTGTACGTGCTCGGCGCGATCGTCGCGGTTGCAACGCTGATCGGGCAATCTCCGATGTTTTTCCTGGGCGGAGTCGGGGCGATGACGGCTGTACTGC
Source organism: Gemmatimonadota bacterium (assembly GCA_039588935.1). Classification (GTDB taxonomy): domain Bacteria; phylum Gemmatimonadota; class Gemmatimonadetes; order Gemmatimonadales; family GWC2-71-9; genus JBDGYW01. The sequence goes on from JBDGYW010000532.1 coordinate 1,335, forward strand.
TCCTGGTCTTCCGCGACACGATTCTGTCGTTTGTCGCCAGCCTGCAGATCGCGAGCAACGATATGGTGCGGGTCGGTGACTGGATCGAGATGCCTCAGTTCGGCGCCGACGGTGACGTGGTCGACATCGCACTGCATACGGTGAAGGTACAGAACTGGGACAAGACGATCACCACTATCCCGACTCACAGACTGATCAGTGATTCGTTCAAGAACTGGCGCTCGATGAGCGAGTCGGGCGGCCGTCGTATAAAGCGGGCGCTCGTCCTCGACATGAACTCGATACGCTTCCTCGACGACGCCGACATCGAGCGATTCGGGCGGTTCGCGCTGCTAAAGGACTACGTTGCAGAGAAGAAAGAACAGCTCGAGGAATACAACAAGGAGGTAGCGCCGGCAGATTCCGACATCATCGCGAACGCGAGGAAGTTGACCAACATCGGCACGTTCCGGATGTATGTGGTCCAGTATCTGCGTTCGCATCCGAAGATCCACGGCAACATGACGTTCCTCATAAGACAGCTGAGTCCTACGGCCGCTGGGCTGCCGCTCGAGATCTACGTGTTCTCAAACGATGTGGACTGGATCGCGTACGAGGGAATCCAGTCGGACATCTTCGATCATCTGCTCGCGATTGTACCGGAGTTCGGGCTCCGCGTCTTCCAGCAACCAACCGGTCAGGATTTCAAGGCAGCGTTATTCAGCTCTTAGAGTCGTGAGTGGGTCCACTTTGGTTGCCTGATTTGCCGGCAGGAAACTCGCGACAAACGCCACCAGCACCAGTATCCCGGTCACAGTTGCGTAGGTCGAGAGGTCCATCGCGCCGACTTCAAACAACATCGCTCCGATAAAGCGAGTAAGGCCGAACGCAGCCGCGAGTCCCACCAAGGTGCCGGTTAACACCATCCACATAGCTCGGCCGACGATCAGCCTGAGGACGTGGCCTGACGTCGCACCCATTGCCATGCGCAATCCGATCTCGGCGGTCCGTTGTTTTACGAGATACGCCATCACCCCATATATCCCAACCGCCGAAAGCAAGAGGGCGGCGGCAGCAAATGAAGCCATAAGCCTAGCGGCGAAACGTTCCTTTGATACGGTCTCGTGCATCCGGTCCGCAACTGATGCCGGTTCCACACCAGGTATCTCAGCTTCCACGGTCAGTACCGCGTCGCGTATCTGTTCGCCAATTCCGCTGACATCTGATCGACTCCTAGCCACGATTGTCGCATGCATCCATGGGTTCACCGTGAACGGTACAAATACGTTTGGGTACGGCGACTCCTGCGAAAGCGAGACCCGAGTCGCACCGACAATGCCGATGACTTCTCCAGTGATGGGTTGTCCTAGCTCGTTGTCGGCAACTTGCTTGAAGACCGTGATGCGCCTACCCAGCTCGATGTCGAGGAAACGCGCAAGAGTGCGATCGATGATGATGCCATCCGTACTCTCTGTCATGTCTAAAGCATCGAAGCTTCTCCCCTCCACCACCGCGATCCCCATCGTTTCGAAATATCCCGGTGCGACCGTCTTGAATGCTGTCGTGACTTCTTCTGCAAGACCTTCCACACGCAGAGGAGAGAAGATCAACCCACCCCCCGGAGTGTGATTCACGAGCGACGCCGACTCGATTCCGGGTACGGCAGCAACCTCGTCCACAAGGCGTCCATAGAGATCGGCTCTCAACCGAGCATCTGCATATTGAGGCTGTGGAGGACGAATTCGAACACTCGTGAGCTGCGTAGTGTTGAATCCGAGATTTACGTCCGCTAGCTGGCGGAGGCTCTTGCCGAGCAGCCCGGCCCCAATCAACAGTACCAACGCCAAGCCCACCTGCGAGACCACGAGGGAGACCTGAATATGACGGGTTCCCAGACGACCGATCGCTGACCTGCCACCTTCTTTCAACCTCTCAACCAGATTTCGCCCGCTGTTCCGCATCGCAGGAGCCGTCCCAAACAGCAGCGCCGCGAGGACCGCCAGTCCGGTGGTGTACGCCAACACTCCACCATCGACCTTGATCTCGGCGACCCGTGGCAGAGGAGGGGCACCAGCCAACAGTGCGTCCACGCCCCATCGGGCGAAGATCACTCCGGCAGTCGCGCCGAGTGCTGCAAGTACGAGACTCTCCGTGAGCGTTTGACGCATCAAACGCCCTCTGCCAGCACCCAACGCCGTTCGAACCGCCATCTCTCGCCCCCGGGACACGATACGCGCTAGCATCAGGTTTGCGATATTGGCGCATGCGATCAGCAGAACGAATCCCACAGCTGCCATGAGCACGAAGAGTGCCCTGCGCAGGTTGCGGTTCTGTCCCCACGGATCCAACACGATCGCCTTGAGCGGTCGGATTCTCACTGTCCAGTCGGTGTTGGTCTCCGGGTACTCCGCCTCGAGCCGACTGGCAATGGTAGTGAGTTCTGAGATTGCGGTGGCCTGGTCCACGTCCGTCCTGAGCCTGGCAAAGACCCTAGTGTCCACTCGACGGTCCCTGGCATTAAGACCACTTCGATCGATGACCGCTTGTGTTATTGGCGTGTACATGTCCGCCCACACAGGGTAATCCACACCCTCGGCCATTACGGCTCCCACGGTGTATGAACCGTCCGCGAAAGGGACTGTCTTCCCGATGATTTCCGGATCGCCACCAAACTGACCTTGCCATATCCCATACTTCAGAACGATCACCTTTTCTTCACCGAAGTCCGCGCCGCCCGTATTTCCGAACGGTGAACCCAGCACAGCACGTGCGCGTAGTGTGGAGAAGAACTCTCCGGTGACGTAAGCGGCAAGCATTGGATCCAAGCCTTCGTCCGTTCTACGGATCATCTCATCACCGTAGATGAACGCCATTCCAACGTAGCTCTCAGATTGTGCATGCCACGACTGGAAATCCGGATACGACGGCAACGACCCTATCGAGCCATCAGGCCTAACCGACCAGAGCGTCAATAATCGATCTTGATCTGGGTACGGAAGCGGTCTGAGCAACACCCCATTTACCACTGTGAACACGGCGCTGTTCGCACCTATGCCAAGCGCCAGCGTAAGGACCGCAACCGACGTGAACCCGAAGCTCTTTCCCAAAGTGCGTATGGAGTACCGAACGTCTTGGAAGAAGTCGCGTAGTGTCAGCTGCATTCTATTCGGAAAGAGAGAGCCGAGATCACGGTCGCGCAGCGAAGGCGTGATCGACTCAGCCACCTGCCTCCAGAACCAGAACCGAGCTGCCCAGCGGCTGGCGCCGGCGTGCGTCCTGGATGAGAACTCTTCAGATAGATCATCGACAATGAAATCGCGGTTGCGCCGATTCAGAATCCTGCGCAACAGCCACAATGCAATTCGAGGAGGATGATCGTCGCTCATTGTGCCCTCAGGTCCGGGTGCATCTCCAGTCCCTCCCACATCCGCGCCATGACGCCACGCGCCTGGCGGAGTTCGCCAGCTCCCGTGGACGTGATCTTGAAGTGCTTCCTAGCCCTGCCACCGCGTTCAGGTCTCGGATCAGACAGCGAGGATTCCGCGAAACCTCTGCGCTCCAGACGGTCCAAAGACGAGTAGACCGCGGCCATCGACACCGGTTTCT
>JBDGYW010000533.1:0-4916 GCA_039588935.1 Gemmatimonadota bacterium
GAGATCGTCTCCAACCTCAACCGCCTCGCGCACAGCCTCGACAAGCTCGAACATGAACTGGACCTGAGTCAGGAGGTCCGGCAGGCCGCGTTCCTGTGCCGGCGCTTCGCGCAGCGGAAAAGGCAGACAGTCCGGGTGGAATGCGATAATGATCTCCAGCCGACTGTGGCCGGCCCGCTCCACCTTCAAATGGCGCTGCGTTGGGGAATGGAATGCTGCCTGGAACAGCTACCCGAAGGTGGGACCCTCCTCATCCGAACGGGCCGGCACGACGATCGCCCTGCACTCGACTTTGTCCTTGACGCGAATGAACACTCCGGACTTGCCAGCCCCGCTGAGGCGGATAATTGGGTGGGCCTGACAAGGGCTCTGGATAACCTGGGCGCAGTGGTCGAAACAACGGATCCGGCCTGTCACTTTCGGATTCTTCTCCCACAGAGTGGTGTTGCATGACCGCGCGTTATGGGAGGGTTGGATGAGCAAGATCAAGGTACTACTCGTCGACGACGAAGAAGATTACGTACGGACGATGGCCGAGCGGATGGAGATGCGGGACGTTGGCAGTCGGGTCGCATATAGTGGCGAGGAAGCGTTGGAGATGATCGAGGAAGATGCGCCCGACGTGATGGTCCTCGATCTTCGGATGCCGGGAATCAACGGCATGGAGGTGCTCGAGCGCGTCAAGAAGGAACACCCTCAGGTCCAGATCATCATCCTGACAGGCCACGGTGGCGAACAGGAAGAAAAGCAGGCGCGTCGCTTGGGTGCTTTCGAGTATCTGCAAAAACCAGCCGACACCAGTGACATCCTCCGCACGGTCAGATCGGCGTGGGCCAAGAGCCTCAAAGCCGCTGTCGATTTCATCAAGGACTCGAAAGACGAGTTCGACAAGAGCATGACGGCGGCGGCGTTTGCGGAAGCCGGCGCGCCGGAGATGGCAAAAGATGTCCTGCGAGAGCCGGAACAGCATGCGACCCACGACGAGCCGGACACCCCCGCTCAGGACGACTTAAAGGTACTGCTGGTTGACGACGAGGAGGACTTCGTGCGGACCGTGGCGCAGCGCATGGAGATGAGGGACGTCGGAAGCGATGTGGCCTTGGATGGGGAGCAGGCGCTCCAGATGCTGGAGGACGAGATACCCGATGTCATGGTGCTCGATTTGCGCATGCCGGGTATCGACGGAATGGAGGTTCTGCGGAGGGTAAAGGACACCTACGCTCAGATCCAGGTCATCATCATGACCGGTCACGGTTCGGATGACGAGGAGAAGGAAGCCCGCAGGCTGGGTGCATTCGACTATCTCCGCAAGCCGGTCGACATCAACGACCTCATGGAAGTTGTCAGGGAGGCGGGTCGCGCCGGACGCGGTGATGCCGCGCCGCGTGATGATTAGAACCGACTACGCAACAAGGTCACGCTGGTAGCAATTATGATGGACGAGCTAAACCAGACATCCAGTGTACTTGACCAACGAGACGCGCGGATCTCCGGGGGGCGCTATCGTAAGACACTGATCACCGCGGTGCTGTCGGTGTCGATCGTGACTATCGTTCCGCTGCTGATCATGACCAGCGTCGCCGACCATCAGTACCGCGAGGCGCTCCACGCCGAATCAACCCGCCCCATGGTGCGGTTCGCCGCCATCGGTAGGCAATCACTGGAGTCGTTCCTCTCCGAGCACCTGTCTGCGTTGGACATGGTCGTGAGGGAGCGAGGCTTTGGCCAGCTACGGGACTCTCGCAGGTTGAGAGAGGTGCTCACGAATCTCCAGCGGGCCTTTGGGGGTTTCGTAGACCTCGGCGTCCTCGATGATAATGGCATCCAGGTTTCCTACGCCGGCCCCTTCGAGCTCGAGGGGCGGAGCTACAGCGAGTACGACTGGTTCAGCGAAGTGAGCACGGCCCATGTCTACGTGAGCGACGTCTTCATGGGTTACCGCAATGCCCCCCATTTTGTCATCGCCGTGCAAGACGTTGCGTCGGACGGGCCCTTTGTGCTGCGTGCGACGATCGACACGGATGTTCTCAACCGCCTAGTCACGTCACTGTTGGTGCAGCCATCGTGGGATGCGTTCCTCATCAATCGGGACGGGATTCTTCAGACTGACTCACGGCGGTACGGCGCTGCCCTCCAGCGCTGCCCCATAGCCATGCCGACCAACCCGGCCCAGGGTGAGCTCGTGGAGCAAGAGGACGAGAGTGGTGAGCGTCTGCTGGTGAATTATGCCGCGATCGAGCGTTCGCCGTTCGTTCTGGCTCTCTTGAGTCCAGATGAAGCGTTGCAGGCGGGATGGCTGGGGCCGCGCCGCAATCTGGCGGGGTTCCTGGTCGTCAGCATCTTCCTGATTCTGGCCGTGGTCACTGGCGGCAGTGTCTATATGCTCAACCGCGCCCGCGAATCCAACCTCAAGCGCTTGTCCTACTTTCACAAGATGGAGTACACCAACAAGATGGCCGCCCTCGGGCGACTGAGCGCTGGTGTCGCACACGAAATCAACAACCCACTCTCCATCATTACGGAGAAGGCAGGACTACTCGAGGATCTTTTGATGTTGAACGTGGCGCTTCCGCCACGGGAGAAGATGTCGGAGCTGGTGAGTTCCGTGCTCAAGTCCGCCGAGCGGTGCGGTGGAATCACCCACCGACTCCTTGGCTTTGCCAAGCACATGGAGGTACAGCGCGAGAGCATTGACCTCGATGAGGTACTACGCCAAGTGCTCGGTTTCCTGGAAAAGGAAGCCAGCTACCGGGCTATCCAGATTGACTTTGACTATCCGGAGGATCCGCCCACCGTGGTCAGCGATCGCGGCCAGCTTCAGCAGGTATTTCTGAACATCATCAACAATGCGTTTGCTGCGGTCAAAGACGGCGGTCACATACAGATTGGCATACGACGGACCGATGGGGACGCCGTCGCCGTGAGTATCACGGACGACGGCATCGGGGTCGCGGAAGAACACTTGAAGCACATCTTCGATCCTTTCTTTACCACCAAGAAGGGTGGGGGGACCGGACTGGGTCTCTCCATCACATACGGCATTGTGCAGAAGCTGGGTGGGCAAATTACGGTGAGCAGTGAAGTGGGCATGGGCACGTGTTTCACAGTCACCCTTCCAACGGGCCAGACCCTTGCCTAGGAGCGGCGCTATGGAAGCTGATGCGGTACGTGTGTTGATCGTAGACGACGAAGGCGAGTTAGTGAGTGCTCTGGTGGAGCGCCTCAACCTCAGGGGTTTCGAGGCGGCGGGAGTGACCACGGGAGTGGAAGCACTGGCATACCTGGCTGATACATCCGTTGACGTCGTGGTGCTCGACGTGAAGATGCCGGGACTCGGCGGGCTGGAGGTTATCAGAAAAATCAAAGAGCAACGGGCGAATCTGCACGTAATCCTCCTCACGGGACACGGCTCGGCGCAGGACGCCGATCGGGGGATGGAGTTGGGGGCATACGACTACTTGATGAAACCTGTGAAGATCGACGATCTCGTCTCTCTGATACTGGCGGCGAGCAGTGGAGAGGTGAAGCCGTCGTGACGGCAAGAAGAGTCCTGCTCGTCGATGACGAAGAAGAATTCGTCAGTGTTCTTGCGGAGCGGCTCGAACTGCGAGACCTGGAGGTGGATACGGCGGGAACCGGGGAGGTCGCAGTGGAAAAGGCGGAGAAGAAGGCATTCGACGCCATCCTGTTGGATATGGCCATGCCGGGCATGAACGGGATCGACACCCTCAAGGCCCTGCTCGAGGTCAATCCTGATCTTCAGGTGATTCTGCTAACGGGACGGGCGACGATGGAGCAGGCCGTGGAGGCTATGAAGCTGGGAGCACTCGATATCCTGGAGAAGCCCGCAGTGCTGGAGAACGTGGTCAGCCGAATTGAAGAGGCCGCAGCAAGAAAAACAACCCTCACAGAAGAGCGCATCGACGAGAAGATGACGGACATCCTGCACAGGAAGGGTTGGTAGAGTGGGCGTGGCTATGCGTCTCTTCCGGACACTGCCGGAACTGACACTCCTGATCGTTCTCGCGGTGGGGTCCTACGTTGCCATGGCGATCTTTGCGGAGGTGCCCTCCACGGAAGTGCTGAGCGGGCGGTTCATCGTGGGGATCATCGTCGCATCGTTTCTGTTCAGTACTGCTATCGCGGTGGTAGCCGTGATTGCCGGCGTCGGTGGCGGTGTTTTGTTCACGCCCGTGATGATGGGCTTTACGTCCATCGACACCCTCATTATCAGAGCGACTGGCTTGGTGGTCGCGATGTTCAGCGGGTTGATATCTACGGGGCCTTTCATGCGAAAAGGTCTGGCGGACATCAAGATCGTCTACTTTTGCTCGGTTCCGATTGCAGTCGGTGCGCTCGGCGGAGCCTTCAGTGCAGTCGCTTTGTCGGAGCACATGGGTGCCACCGGGGATGCGATCGTGAGGCTGCTGTTGGGCCTTATCCTCATATTCATTGCCGCAATGTTCGTGCTGGGTGGATCGAAGACCGAATACCCCGAAGTGAAGCACGTTGACCGATTCACGAGATGGGTTGGTTTGAGCAGTGCGTATTGGGAGGAGTCTCTCGGCCGGCGAGTGGACTACACGGCGACGCGAAGTGCGCTGGGCTTCGTGTTATTTTCGGTGGTGGGGTTCACGGGTGGGTTCTTTGGGTTGGGTGGTGGATGGGCCGTAGTCCCCGTGTTGAACCTGGTAATGATGGTGCCCCTGAAGATCTCGGCTGCGTGCAGCGGGGTCTTGCTCGCCATTGGCAACGCCGTTGCGATCTGGCCGTACGTGCTCTACGGCGCTCTCCTCGCGCTCTTCGTGGTTCCGTGGATGCTGGGGCAGGTGATTGGCGGTATTCTGGGGGCGCACCTTCTGGCACGAATCAAGGCGGGTTTCGTGAGGAAGATTCTCATACTGCTTATCGTCGCT
>JBDGYW010000534.1:0-4906 GCA_039588935.1 Gemmatimonadota bacterium
TCCAACAAGGCCCGCAAACGAGCCCGAGTGTCGCGGAGCCTGCGCCGCGCGGTCGCGAGCTGAGATGAGGCCCCGTCCTTGACCGAGCCGTCAGCCTCCAAAGCGCGGTCTATGTCTCGCTCTAGACCTGCCGGTGGAACGTCAGATGCGAGGGCAGACACCAGCGGTGCGTTATGTTCGATTCGGAGGAGTTCCTGGCGCACGGAGCGCATGGCCGCCAGAGCACCGCCTATCAAGTTCAGTCCAGCCGGTTCCAAGACGCTGCCTGCAATCTCCAGCGTTTCGATTTCCGCGGAAATGTCGTCCACGTGCTCCGGTCGGAATTCGTCACCATCGCCGAGCAGACCATCGAGTTCAGCCACGGCCGCGAGTTCGGATTGGATCCAGTCCAGCGAGCCGGATGGTAGGCGATTGCGTACGGAATTGGCTCCCAACGCCGAGACCGCGTGGTCGGCAACAGCGTTCAAAGCGGCTTCGAATTCCAGTTCGCGCAACGCCTCGCGTGACGCTACACCCGAAAAGGTGGAAGGGGTGTCTGCGACTTCCGTCGCGGACACCCCTTGCCGTTCCTCAATCGAGACAGATGGATCTCTCTTCATCGAAAACAGACAGAACTCCACACATTTGACAGCGCCCGGGTGGACCCGTGCCAAAGATTCGACTGTATTGCGTTACTGAGAAGACCTACGAAGCAAACAGTGGTAACTGGAGAGCGATTACGCTTCATTCCCCCCGGCGCCAGCCGACTATCACCGTGGCGGCCGGCGTCTCTTGCGTCGAGCGGCGTTCAACTTGCGCTTGCGCCGCTCGCTCGGTTTTTCGTAGTGGCGGTGCTTACGGAGATCCGAGAGAATGCCCGCCTTTTCGCATTTCTTCTTGAATCGCCTCAAGGCGCGCTCAAAACTCTCGTCCGCAAAGATGATAACTTCCGCCATCAGGCGTGCACCCCCATACACGTTATTGGGACAATTTTCATATAGACTTGTAAAGATATGGCCTCAACGACTGGATCTCAAGGATCTTATCCTGGAGGCCATCCCATAATCCGTCCACCGAGCACGTGAGCATGAATATGGAAGACCGTTTGGCCACCATCCGCATTGGTGTTGATCACCACGCGATAACCAGGCCCATCTAAGCCTTCCCGTTTGGCGATGCCCTTTGCGAAGAGCATCAGACCTCCAACCAGGTCCGGGTCCACGACTTCGTTCAGTGAAACCACGTGTGCACGCGGAATCACAACAACGTGTGTCGGGGCCTGGGCGGCGATGTCACGAAACGCGACGAACCGATCGTCTGAAGCGACCATGTCCGTCGGTACCTCGCCAGCGGCAATCTTGCAGAACAGGCAGTCAGTCATGGTTACGCTCCGAATGCTTCTTTCATACGGTTCCAGATCCGTCGGCCCAGTCCATCTTCGGTAGGCGGATCCCCTTCCATATCGGCAAGTTGCCCGAACAAATCACCCAGTTCCGGGGTCAGCTTGGTCGGCGTCCAGACCTGCACGCGCACGTACAGTGACCCGCGGCGTCCGTCGTTTAGATTCGGCAACCCCTGACCACGAACGGTGACAATCGTTCCCGACTGCGTGCCGGCCGGTATCTCAATGGCCTCATCTCCATACGGTGTCGGTATGTCACACTCGTGGCCTAGCGCGGCCTGACTGAACGAAACAGGTAGATCGTAGACCAAATCGTCGCCACGACGCTCGAATCGTGAGTCGTCCAACACGTTCAGCTGCACGATGAGATCGCCATGGGGCCCGTTCCGCGGTCCCGCAGCCCCCTTGCCGCGGAGCGTCAGGTAGTTCTCGCTCGAAACGCCAGCGGGGACCTCGATATCGACAACTGTTTCACGGCGTACGCGCCCATCGCCCCGGCATTCTTCGCACGGATCCGAGACAACGGATCCCTCTCCGTTGCAGGTTGGACAGGTGCCAACCGACACGAGTTGGCCGAATAGCGACTGTTGAGCACGCCGCACCTCTCCCCTGCCACCGCAAGTTTGACAAGGTCCAGGACTGCTCCCAGGCGAGGCACCGGTGCCCCCACAGGCATCACACCCGTGCAGAGTCTTGAGTTTGATCTTCCTTGTCGTCCCGTGCGCGACATCTTCAATCGACAGGTCTAGCGATACCTTGATGTCCTGTCCGCGGCGGCGAGAACGCCGTTCCCTCTGGCCACCACCAAAAAACGAATCGAAGCCGCCCATGCCACCAAAGTCGCGCATGAACATGCTGAGCGCCTCCGACAGATCGAAGGCGTGAAACCCGCCAAAACCACCACCGGCACCACCCTTGAGACCAGCCATGCCGTACTGATCGTACTGCGCACGTTTCTGCGGATCGTTCAGAACGTCGTAGGCTTCGCTCACTTCCTTGAACTTCTCCTCGGCCGCCTTTTCTCCCTCATTGCGGTCGGGGTGGTATTGCATGGCAAGCTTCCGATAGGCCTTCTTCACCTCCTCGGACGATGCGTCGCGGGGGACACCTAGTGTTTCGTAGAAATCGCGGGGCATGATTTAGGGTACCTGGGCGTGTGGCCTCATTGCGCCAGTTCGCTCATCATCCTACTGGTATGGCCCACCAGCGCAACAACCTTATGATAGGGCATTCGGGTGGGGCCCATCACCCCCAAAACGCCAGAAAGCGACCCCGCAACGTACGTGGAGGTTACGAGAGTGAAGGCACTCAACTTCGGATCGAGGTTCTCTCCCCCGATGGTCACCGTGATTCCGGGCTCACGGCGGTTTTGAAGCGCCTGCCGCAACACCTCACGCCGCTCGGTGAGTTCGAGCAGGTTTCGCATCTGGTCGTTCGAACTGAACTCGGGTTGTTCGGCCAGCATGGTGGCACTGCTCAACACGACCGGGCTACCGTCAGCGCTCGCACCGTGGAAGATCGTGTCGGCCTCTTCGACAAAGATGTTGAGCAGTTCATGTTCGTGCGCCTGAATGGAGACGTCACGCAGCCGCTCCCGAAGAGTGCTTCTGATCTCCCGAAGGCTCAACCCGCTCAGGCGTTCGTTGAGCACGCTCGCCAGACTCGTCAAGGCCTGTCGGGGAAAGGCGCTATCCACCTCGACAAAAATGGTCTTTGCGGAACCACTCCGGAGCAACAAGACCATCAACAGTCGCCCCTCAGATGCGGGCATCAGTTCTAGCCGCTCGAGGATCGCCCCATCGAACGACGGCGCCACTGCAACTCCGAGTTCCTGCGTCAAGACGCCGAGAACCTGCGCAGCCTTCTGGAGTATGTCCTCAATCGCGTACCGCTGATCGTGGAATTCGCGGCGCAGGGCAGTCTCCTCTTGCTCCGTGAGTCTCGAGCGCTTCATCAAACCATCTACATAAACGCGATATGCCAGGTCTGTCGGCATGCGACCCGCCGAAGTATGGGGATGGTACAGATACCCCTTCTCCTCCAGGTCACTCATCGTGTTTCGTATTGTCGCAGCCGACACACCGAGATTGAACCGCTTGGCGATTGTGCGCGAACCAGCGGGCTCAGCCGTCTCCACGTAGCAGTGGATGACCGCTTGCAGCACTTGCTGTTCGCGAGTGGTAAGGCCTTCGGCTGATTTATCCCAAGTCATGAGCGGACAACAAATTACCCACCTCCTGGCGAGGTGGTCAAGGCGGCAACGATCTCGTCCAGACGAAGCCAGCCCGCAGCCGTGAGATTCCAGCGACTCACCTTTGTCTCTGCCCAGCCATTTTCCTCTGCATTGGCGAGCAAAGCCGGGTCGAATCCGCACATCTCTTCGAGCTTGAGGCCCTCGGAAACGCGCAGCCCCAAGTAAACTCGTTCGAGCGCTCTCTGATCCGGATTGAGCAACTCTCGTCCTCCTGTCGCATCTCCAGACTCGGTAACGAGACTCTCGTACTGCGCCCACGGACCCACGTTCCATCGACGCTCGTTTCCATCGAACCCATGAGCGGACGGTCCGAGGCCGGCATACCGGCTGCCATCCCAGTACGCATAGTTGTGCTTCGAACGGCGGCCCTCCCTGGCGTAATTGGAGACCTCGTAGTGCTCGAAACCCGCAGCTGTCAATACCTCGTGGGCCAAGAGGAAGTCCCGAGCGTATGCCTCATCGGTCGCCGGAACTACTGCCTCACGTGCTATCCAACGGGCGAGTGCGGTGCGCGGCTCTACGGTCAACCCATATACACTGATGTGGTCGGGTTCCAGCTCGAGCGCCTGTGACAGATCCACCGCAAAGTCGTGCTCGAGGTGGGCCGGAAGCGCGGCAATTAGGTCGAGCGAAATCGATTCGATGCCTTCATCCCGCAGAGTTTGTGCCGCAGTTGCAGCACGTTCGGGCAAATGAGCCCTGTGCATCCACCGTAGAACCCGCGGATCGAAAGACTGCACTCCCAGAGACACACGATTGACGCCCGCACCTGCCCACGCGCGAGCACTAGCCCCGGTGACGTTTTCAGGATTGGCCTCAACCGTTACCTCTGGATATTCCCCATCCTCGCCTTCGAACAAGAAACGCAGCAGTTCGGAAACGTGTTCCGTCGGCAACAGCGACGGAGTCCCGCCACCGACATACAACGTCTCCAACGCCGCATCGTCCCATTCTCCCACCGACCTTCGATACTCGTACTCCCTGACGATCGCGTTCACGTACCTTTGCGCGGGTATCTTTCTCCGGACCGCAATGGAAAAGTCGCAGTAGATGCAGCGGCGGGTACAGAAGGGACAGTGGATGTATATGTGTTTCATATGCGGTGAGAGATAGCGGCGGTGCCGACTTGGCAGGGAGCGCGGGCGCCGCAGGGGTTGCAGAAGTTGCAGGAGCGGGAGGGGCGGGAAATGAACATCCAACGGCCGACGGAGGTTAGGGTCGACTCCCGTTGGGCGCTGGATGTTGGGTATTGGGTGTTCAACGCTCCCCTA
>JBDGYW010000535.1:0-4898 GCA_039588935.1 Gemmatimonadota bacterium
ATTCTCCAAAGCCGTAAGGGAGACCGAGGGCTCGATCGTGATGCCAACGCCGTCACCTTGGGTCAAGACGATGTCTTGCAGAGTCGCCTCTCCGTAGATGACATGAAGCCATACCATCCGACCCGGCAACAGCTCGTGCACGAGGTGATGCCCTGGGTCGAGTACGCTCGAGTAGATGAGGGCATCTTGTTGGATGCGCAGCGATCCATTCCGACCGTCCGCGGACGCAATGACACACAACACGTTGTGACGTTGCGCCGCCGGGAAGCGCTTCTGCTCGTGAATACAGTCGATCCCGACCTCCGAGGGACGCAGGGATATCCGGAAGACGTGCGCACAGTCGGTTCGTGACGGATTCGTTTCCTTGTGACGGATTCCACGGCCGGTACTCATGTGCTGGAACTCACCCGCGTAAACGACGCCCGAGTTCCCAGTCGAGTCTTCCTGCGCAAGCGCGCCCTTGTACGCGTAAGTGACCACCTCTGCTTCCCCACAAGGCAAAGGCGCAAAGGTGCCGCCAGGTGCGAGCAAGATTTCGTTGAACGCGAAAACCGGTCCGAAGTCTTCGGTAGGCTGGTCCGGATGCTCTTGGGGATAGAACGTGAGCCAGCTATCGTGCTTCCCACTTTTCATGCGGCGGCGCTCCGTATTCTTCCGCAGCGTGATCATGAGTCAACGCTGCACGGAGGCGGGGACCGCCGACAGACTTCCTGCCGCCAGGCCGGCAAGAGGCGCCCGCTGTCGTTCATCATCCCAAGACCCACCAACGGAGCCGCCGCCCGTATATCCGCCAGGGCTCGCTCCATACGCGGCGCCAAGTGCTCGCGCGTATACAAGATGAGATGCTCGCCCTGCACCGCGTGGGAAACAGCCTGACGCAGATGGCTGCGGCCTCTAGACATCGCTTTGACCATCAGCTGCCAGAAGTAACCGCGCCGTGGACTGAGAACACCGACGTGCCAAATGGTACGCAGCAGCGCGGCGACCTCGCTCTTGGTCGACGACCGCGTTCCAGAGCTCGGGACCGCACGGCGTAGATACGCCTTGCAGCGGCGGTAATACGCCTTCGGCGAGTATAGCCACTTCATGAGGTCGGCGTAGCCTCTTAGCAGCGCGCGCTCTTCCATCACCGGAACGAAGTTGGGCCTGGAAAACTGGTCTCCGTTCGATCGCTCGCGCAATCGCCCTTCCGCCTCGAGCCGACGCCAAAGCGCCGTCCCGGGAAGCGCCGTGAGTATCCCGACCATCGCGAGCGGGATCGGTTGCTGCGCGAGGAACTCGCGTTGCAACGCAAAGACCTCCTCATCATCCGAGTCGAAGCCCACGATGAATCCACCCATCACGCCGAGCCCCGCTCGCGTGATTCGATCGATTGCTTCGGACAGATCGACACGCAAGTTCTGGAACTTCTTCGTTTGCTCGAGCGCTTTCTGCGATGGTGTTTCGATGCCGACGAAGACGGATGAGAATCCTGCATCCACCATGTCGCCAACGAGCTGCGGGTCGTTGGCGAGGTTGAGGCTGGCCTCGGTGTAGAACTCGAACGGCCGCCCTCGCGCGTGTTGCCAATCACGCAAAATCGGCAGGAGATCTTTGACCGCCGACTTGTTGCCGATGAAGTTGTCATCGACAAAGAAGAGTGTGCCCCTGTAGCCCAATCGATGAATCGCCTCGAGCTCTTTCACCACCTGCGCGGGCGTTTTCACTCGCGGCTTGCGACCGAAGATCTCGATGACATCGCAGAACTCGCATTTGAACGGACAGCCTCTCGAGTACTGCACACTCACGGAGGCGTATTTGGAGAGATCGACGAGGTCAAACCGTGGCACGGGCACGTTCGTCATATCCGGAAAGCTCGTCGGTGCTCCAAGGATGAGGCGGCTGCCAGAGTGCTGTGCCAAAGCGTGTACTAGCTCATCGATTCGGCCTTCAACCTCGCCCTGGACCACCACGTCCGCGTCGTTGAAGAGATCCGGGCTCGCGGTCGGTGCCGGTCCTCCAACGACTACTGGTAGCCGGAATGGAACGGCACGCGCGATCACCTCATGAATCGACTCCGACTGAATGAGGAGGCCTCCCGTCAGCACCGTGTCGGCCCACCGAAGATCGTCGTCATGGAGCGAATCGACGTTGAGGTCCACCAGGCGAACCTCCCAGTGGCTAGGCAAGAGTGCCGCTACCGTCATCAGGCCAAGCGGCGGGAGGGCAGCCCGTTTGCCGATCATACGGAGCCCGTACTGAAATCCCCAATACGTGACGGGGAAGCGCGGGTAAACGAGCAGCGCTTTCATCGGATCGCCGCTGCGAGGGGCTTTTCAGCCTCGCGCTAGCTTGGCAGCTCCGTCTCGACTGGAGTGAGAGGGATTTGCTCGTTGTCAGGTGGCCCCTCGTGCTCGAGGCGAGCAAGTGCCAAATCCACTTGCGCGGTCATGAGGTCATCCTTCGGTACCACTCCCTTCACGATGTTGTGCATCTGCGTACGCGAGTACCCGGCCTCTTGCGTGTTCGGGTGCGCGGCCAAAACGCCCTGGTAGAGCTCGAGAGCTTCATGCAAGTCTTTTGTCGCGTAGTGCACCGAATGAGCCTTGTCGTACGCTCGGCTAGCCATCGTGGTTCTTCTGAAACTAGGCATGTCTTCTTCTCCGTCCTGCAAGTGATCGTGACGCGTCACGACCACTGATTGCGAGGGTTTCATTGACCACGTCCCCCAAGGTTTATGTTCGCAAGTCGCGGGCCGGTGTTGAGACAGGAGAAACCCTATGCAGCCACGTGGGATCGAGGATTCACGCGTGTATTTGTGCGTTCAAAATGAAGCCCGTCTCCATCACTTTGATCGATCGGGTACATCACCTCGACCTGCCGAGGTAGCGCAGGAATTCGCTGTCGGTGCTCAGTACCATCACCGTGCCCGAGTCCAGGGTCTGCCTCAACACCTCCATGGTCCTGAGGAAGCGGTAAAACTCCGGATCGCCGTTGTACGCCGCGGCGTAGATGTCCGCCGCCTCGGCGTCGGCCCGACCGTTGATCTCTTGAGCCTGGCGATAAGCCTCTGACGTGATCACCCTGAGGTCCCGCTCCCTCTCACCGTTGATGCGGGCTGATTCACCGGCGCCCTCGGAACGGAACTGTTCGGCAATCCGATTCCGCTCAGAGATCATGCGGGCATAGACTTCCAGACGCACCTCTTCGACGTAGTTGAGGCGTTTGAATCGGAAGTCGAGGATCTCGATTCCGAGGTCCTCGGTGCGAGCCTGTGCCGCCAGCAACACCTCTTGAGCGAGTTGCCCTCTACCCTGTTCGATGGTTACACCGCTATCGGCCGCGGCGTCTCCAGCGATCAGTTCGGTGACCGCGAACTCTCGGTTGCTGCTGCGCACCAACTCAATCAGGTCGTGATTGGCGATCACGTTGCGGGTTTCGCCATCGAGGATGTCGTCGAGCCGGGACTGTGCCCCCTGCTCGTTACGCAATCGCTGGAAGTACTTGAGTGGCTCGGTGACCCGCCAGCGTGCGTAAGTATCG
This sequence comes from Gemmatimonadota bacterium, assembly GCA_039588935.1. Taxonomy (GTDB): domain Bacteria; phylum Gemmatimonadota; class Gemmatimonadetes; order Gemmatimonadales; family GWC2-71-9; genus JBDGYW01. The sequence goes on from JBDGYW010000535.1 coordinate 3,523, forward strand.
ACGTGGATAAACCGCTTGTCCCGCGTCGGCACCTCATTCGGGTCGCCATCCCATTCCAGGAAGCGGTTGTCAAAGTAGGTGACCTTCTGAATGAAGGGTACTTTCAGCTTCAATCCCGGCGTAATTATCGGATCGCCTCTTGGCTCACCGAACTGGAAGATCACCGCCTGCTGGGTCTCGCCGACTATGTAGAACGCTCCGCCGGCGGCCGACAGGCCGAGCAGCACCACGACGCCAAAAACACCGATCAATGCCTTCTTCATGGCTTCACCTCCCCGCCCGGGGTCAGCGGCAACAGCGGCAGGATACCTTCGAGAGTCTCGTCCAGTATGATCTTCTGCCGCACGTTCGGGTAAACTGCCTCCATCGTCTCGAGATAGATGCGCCTGCGAGTCACGTCCGGTGCCCTGCGATAGGCAGCCAGCAGCGAAGTGAACAGCGCGGCGTCTCCTCTCGAGCGATTGACACGATCGGTGGCGTACCCCTCGGCCTGTGTTATCGTCTGCTGCGCCTCGCCGCGAGCGCGGGGAATGACGGCGTTGTACTCGGACCTCGCCTCGTTGATCATCCGCTCTTTTTCCTGCTGTGCCTGATTGACTTCGTTGAACGCCGGCCGGACCTGATCGGGAGGGTTGACGTCTTGGAGCACGACCTGCTCCACCTTGATTCCGGTCTCGTACTGATCGCAAAGTACCTGCAGGCGTACTTCCACCTCCGACGCGATCTCTTGCCGGCCGATAGTCAGAACCTCGTTGACGCTGCGGTCCCCGATGACCGCCCGCATCACGGCCTCATTCATAGCGCGAAAGGTGTCTGCGCGACGTTCCCCTCTTGGGTCGAAGAGGTTTCTGACTTTGAACAAGTACTTGTACGGATCGCTGACCCGGAACTGCGTGGTCCATTCGACCACGGCGACGTTGAGATCCCCGGTGAGCATCAGTGACTCGTCATTGAACCCGCTTTGCGAATACTGGGTTTGCACGCCGGCACTTTCCGTGCGGAAGCCGAACTCGGCCTTAAGCTGCCGCTGGACCGGCACCTTCATCACGGCCTGAACGGGCCACGGCCACTTTATGCGCAGCCCCGGTTCCGCCTGGCGCGAGTACTTGCCGAAGGTCAACACGACGCCGACCTCCTCCGCCCCAACCGTGTACACCGAACTCGTTACCAATACTACGCCCAGCACCACGAGTGCCAGTATGCCGGTGGTTCGGGGCCCCCTCATCATTGACTGTAACAATCGGGCTCCGCCGCCCGTACGAGATGATTGCGAACTCATACACGCCTCCTCTCACTCGGATTGGCTCCGGCACTGCTCTTCAGTCGGTTCATCAATACATGCCTCCCATGCCGCCGCCCGGCATTGCGGGGGCACT
>JBDGYW010000536.1:0-4890 GCA_039588935.1 Gemmatimonadota bacterium
AACGAGCGGCGCAGCGAACACTACTACCGCGTCGTCACTCACAAGATGCTCGAGGAATCGGCGTCGCCGCGTCGTATGCGTTGGGGAAGAGACAATACGGAGTTGCGACTGCGTTTCGTGAGAGCGATCGGCTGGGAGCGGCAACGCGTCAGCGGCTCGACTTCCACCTCAGACGCGTCCATTGTCGCATATCATCGTCAAGGCGGCCGGCAGTTCGTACCCCCACCAGAATACTTCATCGACCCAACCGCGATCGCCGCAGGTCAGTGGGAACTCGACCCCGACAGGTCGCGGAGCCGTTACGCGCTGCCTCGAGCCACTCACTACGCGCCGATCGAGTACCAGATCGCGACTTTCAGGCGAGGAGATTCTGCGGTCGTAGTGGTGCGTAGCGGGTGGCAACAGCCAGACGAGGACACACCGATCGACAAAGAGCGGGCAACAAGCGACACGGTAGGGTTCGCTGCCATAGAGTGGGAAGACACGCTCCGAACAGCCCTCGCGCTCGTGAAGGACGAGTTCACCAAACCTGCAATCGCGCAAGGTAGTGACGGGATACCGCTTTCGGCGGTTGTTGCGCGCGAGCCGTTGCTGGCGAGCATCGAGGTGTGGAATTTCCGGGACTCCATTGCGGGACGGGAACGAACCTGGCTCGACCTGACAGAGCGGCTACCCGATGGTCTGGGTGTTTCAGACGTTCTCCTTCTGGAGAAGCCGGATTCCTTACCGGCATCACTGCACATGGCGATACCGCTTACGCGCAGCAACGCCGAGGTCGCCCCTGGTGAGAGACTTGGCCTCTTCTGGGAGGTCTATGGAGTAGGCGAATATCCACAGACACTCGAATTCACGCTGACGGTTAAAAGACTCGGTACGAGCTTCCTCAGAAGAGCGGCCGAATGGGCAGGTATCGTCGGACGCAGAGAAGATGTGGTTCGGGTGCGTTGGAGCGAGGCCGTGTCAGGGTTCATGGGGATAACACCACGATCCATCGGAGTACAGCTTGAAGAATCAATGAGCGGCGAGTATGTCGTGACGCTTTCTGTGCGAAGCTCGTCCGGTGAGGAGGCAACCGTCGAGAGGCACCTTGTTGTACGTTAGTAGAGAATTCATGCCCGAATCACGAAGACTCTGACTCGAGGTGTACATGCGCTTCTCTTTCATTGTACTTGCTGCGTCTCTTGTAACCCTTTCCTGCACGCAGCAGGAGACAGAAGTTCAGGACCCGTTGCCCGCGCTGTCTGATGGAGCACAGGCGATATCACTCCTCGGAGACACCCTGTATCCAACAGATAGGTTGGTACAGCAGCTTGCGGCGGCGCATGAAGACTATCTCGCGCACCCAGACGATGCAGACGCGATCATCTGGTACGGTCGGCGGACCGCGTATACGGGCCAATACAGAGAGGCGATCCGAATCTACACCGAAGGCATCGAGAAGCACCCAGACGACGCAAGGATGTATCGCCACCGTGGCCACCGCTACATCAGCATAAGGATGCTGGACGAGGCGGTTGCCGACTTTGAGCGTGCCGCAGCACTCACCGAAGGACATGAAGACGAGGTGGAGCCTGATGGCCAACCGAACGCGCAGAACATCCCGACCAGCACTCTCAAGTCGAACATATGGTATCACCTGGGGCTGGCGCGGTATCTGAAGAAGGATTTCGAGGGTGCCATCCAAGCATATCACAACGGCCTGGCTCTCAGGGAAAACCCGGACGGCATAGTGTCCACGAGCCACTGGCTATACATGGCGCTCCGACGCCTGGGCCGCGACGAAGAGGCAGCCGAAGTCCTGGAACCCATACACGCAGACATGGACGTGATCGAGAACCAGGTCTACCACCAGCTACTGCTGATGTACAAGGGAGAAATCACGCCTGAGTCACTGCTCGATCCAGGCGACGGTTCATCTGAGAACCAGGCCACGCTTTACGGTGTCGGCAACTACTTCCTGTACAATGGCGAAGAGCAGAAAGCCGTAGAAGTGTTCGAGCGGTTGATGGCGGGGGCCGGATGGGCGGGATTCGGCTATCTCGCGGCGGAGGCAGAGTTGGCAGCCATGCGTTAGTGTGGCACGCATAATTCTGCAAACGGTCAAAATGACAAAACACCCCGGGTTCGCGTCCGGGGTGTTTTGTGAGTGCCGCTTCAAGAGCACACATTTATCGGCGTGCACGCCGGCCGAGTGTGTTACCGCTTTTTGATCGTCACTCCGCCATTTGTCGTGATCGCTCGCAATAGCGGACCGCCTGAGCCAAGCTGAGTCCGGAGCCGCCGGTCGATGCGCCCGCTCACAGTGATCGGGAAATCAACCGAAAGGCTGCCGTTCGTCGTTGCCGATTCCAGTTGCGCATTGAAATCTTCCGGCAGTACAAAGGTGATTCCACCATTCGTGGTACGAACATCGAGCCCTTCCCCGTCCCATTGACTGCCAGATAGGCGAATCTTCAGCCCACCGTTCGTGGTGCGCCCGCTCACGTTCCCTCCCACCTCAACCAACGACACTCCGCCGTTCGTCGCACTGAACTCGATATCGCCGTGAACATCCTCGATAGCGATACCGCCATTCACGGTGCTGAGATCGAGGTCGTATCTGTTGGGTATTGAGATTCGGTAGCTGACCGACCAGCCCTCTCGCCGTTCGGTCTTCGGGCCCTCGGCCTCGAGTGCCAACGCGTTCATGCCAACCTGCACCTCAGAAACCAGGTCCCGTGCGATATCGTCGTGCCTGGCCCATCCTTCGACCTTGGCCAGCACATGGATTTCATCCCGTCCCCACCCAGTAACCTCAATCCCGCCGTTAGGGCCGGCATCGACGCGGTCAAATGCGCCCGGCGACATCTCGAACTCCCTGACTTCACAGTGCCAGCCGCGACTGTTGTTTCGGGATTCAGAGCACCAATCACTCTGGATCACATTGGTGTGGTGTTCGCTTTGCATATGGACGACACGAGGCACACCAAACCACGCAATTCCAAACCCGATGACGGCTGTGGGAACAATGTAGGCTTTGACGTTCATCACTCAGCGCTCCGTGGAGGTTTCTGTACCTATATAGATACTCACGACGACCAAATGGTTGCCAGGGTTTCATTACATCGACGGCATCGGAGATTCCAACCTCCTGTCGTCCAGCAGCATCCAATAGAATGACAACCGTCCACGTATCAGAGAAGGTCGCATCATGAAACCCGCGAATTCGTTCTCAGTACTGGTAAAGACCGCTGCCGCATCCCTGCTGCTTTTTTCTCCGCTCGCTGCCCAACAGCGTAGCATCGAAGGACGATGGGAGGCCGAGCGCTCTCGCTGGAACGGGGAGCAGAGAGTCCAAATCAACCTTCGAGCGAGCATCGACGGTGAGCGCATTCGCTCCGGGTTCTCAGCACGCGCTAACGAAATCGACGGGGATGTCCTGGCTAGGAGCACCACGGAGAGCGTACCAATCCGGTTCGAGCTGCTTAGAGAAGCCGGCACCTTCACGTTTGAGGGCGAACAGGACGGGCGGGAAGCGTGGGGCCACTTCACCTGGACCGGTGACGCGGGCTTTCTCCGGCAAATGGCTCGTAGGGGCTACGAAGACATCACTCTGCGCCAGCACTTTTCCATGACGATGTTCGACATCTCCACCTCTTTCCTCGACGACATGGAACGGAGGGGTTACGGCGATCTTTCAATTCAGGACATGCTGAGCTTTCGCATTCACAGGGTGGACAGCGACTACGTAGACGAGCTTGCAGCAGAGGGCTTTGACGGCATTACCGTAGACGAACTGCTTTCTCTTCGCATTCACGGAGTCACTGGAGAGTACGCCCGAGAAATGGACGAGCTCGGGTTCGACAACCTGGACCTGGACGACCTCCTACGCGGCAGAATCCACGGTGTGAGCAGAGAGCACGCCGCAGATATGGCAAGACTGGGCCTGTCCGATCCGACGTTCGACGGACTGATTCGCATGCGCATCCACGGTGTGTCCGCGGACTTTGCAAACGAACTCGCAGAGGCGGGGTTAGGTCGCCTGTCTGTGGGAGAATTGGTCGAGATGAGTATCCATGGCGTCACGTCCGACTTCGTACGGGAGATGGCGGAAGCTGGTTTCGGCAACCTCTCAGCCGCCAGGCTCAGGGAACTTCGCGTCCACGGCGTGACTCCCGGTTTCATTCGAGAAATGGACTACCTAGATCTCGGTGAGCATTCGCTCTCCGACTACCTGGAGTTCCGCATCCATGGTGTGACGCCAGCGTACATCAGAGGCATGGAGGACCTTGGATACACCGACCTGTCGGGCAACCGGCTGCGAGACTTCCGCATCCACGGAGTCACGCCGAGCTTCGTCAGGGAGATGGCAGAGGTCGGGTACGAAGACATCTCACCCAACAACCTCCTCAAGATGCGCATCCACGGCGTCGATGCGGATTTCGTGCGCGAACTCGAGCGCCGCGGGATGAGACGCCTTTCCGCCAGTGGTCTGGTACGGGCGAAAATCCGCGGCGATTGGTGGAGAAGGTAGGAGATAGAAGCGCCTCAGAACCACCCCTTGTACTTCGGCGCCTCCCCCGCTAAAATGCCATGCCTCGTGCGCCATGCACGTTGTTCAGGCGCGGCTCTGTCGCGCAGACTTTCAGCTCGAACAGGGGGTTGGGTCTGTGTCCGGAATTACTTGTCTGCTCGAATTGTACGACTGTCCGCCGGATATTCTAGACAGCCAAGACCAGATCAACGAAGCGCTCCGCGAAGCGGTTGAACACGCGAACGCCACGTTGTTGGAACAAGTGTCCAAACAGTTTAGCCCTCAGGGTGTAACTGCTCTTGGGATTCTGGCCGAATCGCACATATCAATACATACCTGGCCCGAGCACGGCTACGCCGCGATCGACATATTCACAT
>JBDGYW010000537.1:0-4886 GCA_039588935.1 Gemmatimonadota bacterium
TGACCACATTGAAATCCTCCACAATATTGCGCTTCTTGACAGTAGCGATGGCTACGTCACTAATACCCAGGTTGGTGCCCGAAGGCTGCTTGAGCGGGGCGATTATCTGGGAGATTCCGCCCGCCTCTTTGACCAGAACAGCAGCATCGTTGGTCTGGCCGATATCGATCTTGTCGTAGGTGAGGTTACGGACGGATCCGTTCTCGCTTCCTACGTATATGCCGTCCTCAGCCACCCAGCCAGCCATGACGCCAGAGTCCTCAGAGTCGGAGACCTGATGTGCGTCGATCTGGAACTCAGTTCTTGATATGGCAGGTTTGGAGGTCACCCGACGCAGATCGGGGGTGGAGTCACTCAGGTCCACGTAGTACATGGCCCCGGCAGAAACGTACGCGCCTTTCAGCGTAGGAATCACCGCGTTGATAGCCGCAGGAAACGACAGGAAACCCTCGCCGTAGTCAAAAAGATGGTACGAGAACGGCTCAGAGAGCAGCAGGAACTCGCTAACAGCGATAACAAGCCTGCTACCACCATAGGCTATAATCGTGCTTTTGGGCGGCACGTCCTTGAACTGCGTCCGCAGCCGTGCGCCCGTACGTCTTGAGGTCACATTGTGTGACGTCGTGCCAGCGGTGAGACTCGCTCGCTTGTATAGCTGGTTGCCGTCAGGCTCAGATACGTACACGTTGACCTTCGATGTGCTCGCGTCCACGGGTACCGGTATGTTCGTCAAGGCAATCCCGCCGGTGCTGGTCAGTTCTATCTCGGCAGACTTACCGCAGCCGGATTCTCGCCCGTCGCTATGCTCGAAGGTTATCACCGCTTGGTAACACCCCGCGTAGAGCGAGCCGTTCGTCGAGGCGAGCGACGCATTCCCAGGCGGCTGCTCAACCTCCCAATCGGTGTGCACGCCGTTTACGAACTTACCGTTGACGCTAGAGTCGGAGTAGTACACTTCTCCGTCTTCCAGTACTTCGGCGAATGCCGGAACGCCTGTAAGGTCCAGGTCGGTCCTGACATTGCTCGTACTACTGAAGTCACGGACATCTACTAGGTTCGAGCCTTCGACGGACAGGAACACTTCGTCGTTCGCCCATATCTTCCGGTTCGACACTAAGCGCTGCGGCGTGTACCCAGGTCGGCGTCGTAGCCTTCCTTTGTTCGTGATGTCTACGTTCGTAGCTTCGACTAGCTCGTACCCGCGCCCGTCCGCGCGAAGTTCCATAGGATCATCGCGCTTGTTCAGGCCCAGGAAGCGCCGAAGCGTTACCGTCTTTTGTCTAGTGGTCATTACGCGAGTTCCTCAATAACCTGCGAAGCCATAGTGTTCTGACCTGAGAGCGATGCAGCGGCTTGCTCACCGAAAGTCGCGGCGGCACCCAACGCTGCTTTGGTCTGCCTCTTGGCCCTCTCGTTCATCGTCTCGGTGACTGCTATCTGCTCTGACCAGTTCTGCCCCTGGTTCGTAGTCTCTTGGCGGAGCTTCATTTCTTCATACGACGCTATGACCTTATAGTAGTCCAGCGTGTGAGCATAGAACGTAGCTGCTGCGTCGGCCACGCCAGCACCGGAACGGACAGCTGGGTCGTAGGCGCGAATAACTGAGTCAACGAAGTTCTTAGCCGCGTCCCACACGCTCGTTACGAGCTTGAGGGCTTCGCTGATGGCGAACTGCACGTTCTCCTGCTCCTGGTCGGCAGCTTTGATAGCCGCATCGCGGTTCACTTCGCAGGACTTGATGCGAGCTTCCTCTTGGATGCGCCGCAGTCGCGCAGCTAAGCCACCCGGCGGGCTGGCCCAACCCAGCGCCGCGAACTGCACCGTCGCGTCTTGCTCAGCCGTTGTCATCTGATCGTCGATACGATCCTTCGCTCGCTGCCATATGGCATCTTCGATATTCGGGTCTATGCCGGTACCGCCGTTGTTGATAGCGTTCAGCAGCCACGCCTGAGCCGCCGCGTTCAGAGCGGCGGGGAAGTAGTCGGTCAAGAACTGGTTCCAATCGGAGTCCAGGTTCGCTAGGATGTCGTTCTTGACGCTATTGAACTGAGTCTTGTATTCCTCGTCATACGGGTCTGTAAACGTCGTTGGCGTCTCAATACCCGAAGGCGGCGAACCGACCTCGTCTATGTCATCTACGCCCGAAGGAAATACTATCGTGCTGGCGTAGTTGATAGCCTCGTCGACCTTAGTCTGTGTCAGCAGAGTGTGCTCCTCTGCTCGCGCTATCGCCTCAGCGATGATGGTGTCAACATTTTCTTGGATGGTCATTACTTAATCCTCCTGCTTAGGATAATCGGCATCAACTGAATGTCGCTGACATCGAAATCGCCGCCGGTTACATTACACAATTCAAACTGCCAGTACGCAGACTTCACGCCCTGCGTTACTTTCACTCGACTCTTGGCCACGCCGGTCTGGTTGTCTTTCATCTCGTACCAGCGCTCTACGCCTTCGTTGGTTATAGTCTTCATAACCATGGTGTCGTCGTTTCGGATACCGATGTATATTCGCGGCATCTTCTTCTGGAATTCGTTCTTAAAGTCGATGATACCTGTTTTGATAGCTGCTTTAATAAGCCACGAGTCGTCGTAGTCACCAGTGAGCGAGAAGATACCTTTATCCTTCGCGCCGTAGTACACGTTGTTGTACTTCGCAAAAGAGTGGAAGTCGTACCGGTCGTACTCAGATACCGCTAGGTTCTTCGAGTTCACTACCCAGCAAGTCCACACCGACGCATCTTGGGTCTCGGTCCCCGCTACTGATATCAGTGCTTGAAACACGAAGCTTTCCGCGACCGTAGCGCCGAGCGCTAGTTTACCTGATGCAGTTTCGCCGATACCTAGACCGTCAGATATAGCCACTCCGTACGTGCCATTGATTGCCAGAGTCTCCGCCAGCGACAGTCCGTCCGTGATCGTCGGGTACGTGGTGATCTTGCGCGTAGTCGTATCGTCCAACCCTATCGCGTCAGTTATAGACTTCGGCCACCCGATGACGGGTATCGTATCTGCGAACGTCAGGTTCTCTTTACAGTACGACGGATTCCAGTACAGGTACTCCAAGAAGTTCATGTCTTCGCTTATTACTCCCGCATAGCTGCTGCCTTCGTACGCTTCGGCCTCTGACATGTAAGCCACATCAGGAGCCACACGCCAGTACTGCATGTTCTCTGTAGCAGAACTAGATGGACCGGTTAAGTTCGCCCAGTGCGGGCGGTTTCGGAACATGACGCCGTCTGTCCTAGATGCGACAAAAGTACCGTTAGCGACAGCCGCTTTACTGAACTGTACGTCCTCACTCACGTCGGGAGACAAGTCCTCCGATACAAGCGGGCCAGTTACGATCGTGCTGCTGTCGCCAACAGCGAGCCAAGTGCCGCCACCGCCGTCTATGTCCCATAGATCAAAGGTCGTACCCGAAGAGACGTTTATGAATACTCCTCCGTCTGTAGCACCGACGCCAACTACGCCGCCCGTTCCACACGTCAGGAACACGTCCGCGTAGGCAACGCTGTACAGGTCTTCGGCTTGCAGAGCAGCCTGCATGCCAGAGGATACGTCTGTCCAAGTTATGCCGCTGTCACTGCTCCTGAGCATCGTTCCACTTGCGCCGCAGACTAGGAAGTATCCGTTACCGTAGGCTGCGCCCCAGAGAGCTACAACTACACCGGACGTCTGAGTAGTCCAACTCGCGCCATCGGTGCTGGTCTGTATCAAACCATTCAACCCGACACGGACGTAAGTCGTGCCGTCGAATGCTATGTCATGTACTGGTCCGCTCATCGTTATGCCTCTGGGTCTATGTACCGATCCACGAATTCTCTACCCGTCACCAACGTCGCGACAGATGAACCGACAAATGTTTCTAGGTTTGTTCCGCCGACTAGAGTCTGGCCTTCGTCCGTGAGCACAGCATATAGATCTTGTCCTGTACTTAAGGTTTGCGCCGCCCACGTAATACCGTCGGAGCTAGTTACAACCGTGCCGCTGGCTCCTACAGCGGTGTACAGACCTTTCTCGTAGTCGACTGCGTACAAGTCTTGTGTGGTGTTACTCGTGCGCTGCGTCCAAGAACCTGTGGGGTCGTTGGCCGTCCAAATCTCGCCGTTCCTACCTACGCACACGCGGAGCGGGCCTTTGCTCGTCACTCCACGGAAACTGTCTGGCATCGCGTTACTAATCGTGCCTTTCGAGTTCGTAAGCTCATAATGCACAGTGACGCAGATGCTGCTTACCGTCACCGTCGCGTTAGCAGTCGGCTGGAACCTGAAGGCAACACCGAAATCGTCGCTGTTTATGTCGTCAACTTCCCATGGGTCTTCTGTAGTCTCGTTCCACAAGTCTAGCTCGCCGCCAAAATTACTTACAGCAGAATTACGGCTGTAGTTACTGTGCGTCGAGATCGTATCTTCATCGAAATACCGCTTCTGGAAGATATAGTTCTCACTCGCGGATAGCGTACCGTTTGCTGGTTTTAGTGTAGGCATTATGTTATTCCTCCCAAAAGACCGCAGAGTGTACGTCCGTACCTACCGGCCAGTCGTTCGCTTTACTCCAGGTATCTCCGCCATCGCCTGACGTGTAAATACCCGAATCTTCGACGGCCACTATCCACTGCGAGTTCGCCGCATTGTAGTACGTGTTACGTATCTGTTTAGTGTTAGCGGGGATAACGTCTATGTTACCACTCCACGTACTCCCGGCGTTGTCCGAGTACTGTATGTTTCCGTCGTCTAGCCCCACCATGAAACGCCCGCTACCGTCGGAGGCCACGCTACATACGTCGTCCGCCTCGCCCGCTGGAGTGACATCAGTCATGCTTGGGTTCGAACCGGTCCCAGCCGTGTGCCACACGCGGACAGAGCCTGTGTCTGAGTTGGGAGC
>JBDGYW010000538.1:0-4885 GCA_039588935.1 Gemmatimonadota bacterium
AGGTCGAACGCCGCACGGCTTCGACGCGCGGCGCTACGCGACTTCGCGTCGGTACCGCTACGTGATCGGTTGTGATGACGCAGCGTGCTCTCCTTTCAGGCGCCCGTATGAATGGGCCTTGGGACGTCCTTTGGATGGTGATCTGCTTAACGCAGCATGCGCACCGATCGCTGGTGAGCACGACTTTCAAGGGTTCTGTGCCGTCGGTCAGGACAAACCGCACTATCGGTGCACCGTGACGACCGCGGAGTGGCTGGAGCGAGCCAACCGTGAAGGGTTTATCTTTGAGGTTGAAGCCGATCGATTCCTGCACAACATGGTGCGGTTTCTCGTTGGCACCATGGTGGATGTGGCGCGCGGACGGAGACCTGCGCATGATGTGTCACGCCTATTGGCCGAACAAGACAACAAGAATGCCAGCCCTCCCGCACCGCCAGAAGGGCTTTACCTCCTGGGCGCGCGGTACCCCCAAATAGACGAGGTAATCGATCCATGAAGTTCTTTCTCGATACAGCGAACTTGGCCGAGATCGAGTGGGCAACCAGCGCCGGCTTGATAGACGGCGTAACAACAAACCCCACACTTCTGGCCAAAGACGCCGGCGATACCGATCCAAACGAATTGCTGCAGCAAATCTGCGCCGTTGTTAGTGGCCCTATCAGCGCAGAGGTCATCTCTGTGGATGCCGACGGCATGTATGAGGAAGGTCGCAAACTCGCGCGCATTGGCGATAACATCGTCATCAAGATTCCGATGCTCGAGGAGGGCATGGTGGCAGCTCGTAAGCTCCGCGCCGAAGGCATAGGAGTGAACGTGACGCTCTGTTTCAGTTCGGTGCAGTGTCTGATAGCGGCGAAGGCGGGCGCCACCTTTGTGTCTCCATTCATCGGACGCATAGATGATATCGGGCACGATGGCATGGATGTGATCCGCGAGACCCGAATGATCTTCGACAACTACGCGATTGAGACGGAGCTACTCGCTGCGTCGATTCGACACCCCCGACATGTGGCTGACGCAGCTATGCTGGGTGCCGACGTCGCAACAATACCGACAAGTACACTGAAGCGTCTGCTGCTCCATCCGCTCACCGACCGTGGGATCGACCAGTTCCTCAACGACTGGAGCAAGTTGGCCTCTCGCAAAGAGGCAAACAAGTGAGGCCGGGATTCGGTCTGCTTCTCCTTGTCTCACTTGCCGCTTGTGGGAGTGCGGAGCCACAGAGCGTATCTGAACAACGCACCACTGTTCCCGTTCCAAATCGCGCTCAACGTTCCGACAGCATTCTGGCCTCGCGATACTCGGCAATCGTCACCGCCGCAGCTCGGGTCGCGCCGGCAGTAGTCAGTGTGAACGTGACGCGGCGAACTCGGCGTGCACCACGCACCGCATGGGAACAGTTCTTCACGCCCCGTGGCTCAGAACAGGTGGTTGAGGGATTCGGATCGGGGTTCGTGATCACATCAGACGGAATAGTGATCACCAATCAGCATGTTGCTGCCGGTGCGCAAGAAATCGTAGTGACGACAAGAGACGGCACCGACTACGATGCGGAGCTGCTCGGAGATGATCCACTCACAGACATAGCAGTTTTGAGAATCGAAGGTGAGAACCTACCCACCGCGCCATTGGGAGGGAGCATCGACCTGGTCATTGGCGAATGGGTGATCGCGATCGGGAATCCATACAGTTATCTGCTCGGGAACTCAGAGCCGACAGTAACAGCTGGCGTCGTTAGCGCCGTGGGACGAGACCTGATACCATCCGGAGAAAATTCGGGCGTGTATGTAGGGATGATTCAAACAGACGCGGCAATCAACCCCGGAAACAGCGGGGGACCTCTCATCAACGCACTTGGGGAGGTGGTTGGCGTCAACGCATCGATATTCTCCAACACGGGCGGCTCTGTCGGGATCGGATTTGCAATCCCCATCGAGCGTGCACTCCGAGTCGCAGACGAGTTGAGCCGGTTCGGGGTGGTGCGACGTTCATGGATGGGTCTCGACGTCGCAGGTGCGGATGAGCTGCGGAACTGGAAAAGCGCCGGCGGACTTGAAGTAACTAAAGTTGCCCCAGGCAGCCCTGCTGATCGTGCCGGACTACGCGACGGTGATGTTCTGGTCACTGCCGGTACACATTCGACTCGCACCTTCCTCGATTGGGAAGCTGTGAAGCTAGACGTAGGTCCCGGCGATACCGTGAGTGTTGCCTATCGAAGACGTGGGCGGGATCTCGCGGCCGCAGTCGTCGTGGAAGATCTACCGACGACCAGCGCTGAGCGAATATCCACTCTGGGCGACATTGAGTTGATCACACTGACCCCTGCGATCAGGCAGGAACGCGGACTCGAGTCTGAGCATGGAGCGCTCATCTATAACATTGGGAGTAGCGCCAGCAGAAGCACGGGCCTCAGGCCAGGAGACCTGATCGTATATATCAACAGAGAACGGATATCGCGAGCCGAACAGGTTACCGACCTGTTCAACCAGTATCAAGGGAGGCGTGCGCCAATCCGCGTCTACGTTGAGCGTGGGGGAACCATCAGATATTCAGATTTCTACGTGGGCCGATGACAGACTACGAACGATACTCATCACCACTCGGCACGCGGTACGCTTCCAATGCGATGCAGCAGCTATGGAGCGCCCGACATCGTGCGAGACTCTGGCGCGAACTGTGGTTGGCGCTAGCTGAAGAACAACAACAGTTGGGGATCGACATCCCCGATAGCGCGATCGATGAGATCCGAGCGCACCTAGACGACGTGGACCTGGAGCAGGTTGGGCAATATGAGCAACGGTTTCGCCACGACGTGATGGCACACATACACGCCCTTGGGGACCTTGCACCGTCAGCCCGACCATTCCTGCACCTGGGTGCAACGAGCGCTTTCGTCACCGACAACTCGGAAGCCATAGTAATGCGTGAGGCCATGGGAATCGTGCTCGGCCGCCTCGTTGCTGTGATCAAGGCACTCGAGAGCTTTGCGAAGCGCATGGCCAACACACCAACTGTTGCATACACGCACTTTCAGCCCGCGCAACTCACTACAGTCGGGAAACGTGCGACTCTCTGGTTGCACGACTTCTACCTCGACGCGATCTCCATTCGCGACGCCATTGAAACTATGGTCTGTCGTGGATGCAAGGGTACCACTGGTACCCAGGCGAGCTACCTGGAACTGTTCCACGGCGATCACGACAAGGTCCGAAGCTTGGATCGGGCGGTGGCGGAACGGATTGGCTTTGATGGCTCGATTGCGGTGAGCGGTCAGACCTACACTCGGAAGCTCGACAGCCGTGTTCTTGGATTGCTGAGTGGCGTGGCCCAGTCAGCCTCGAAATTCGCGACGGACCTGCGCCTGCTACAGCATGAGGACGAGGTGCTGGAGCCAACCGAGCGGGAGCAAATCGGATCGAGTGCCATGGCCTACAAGAGGAATCCGATGCGGGCCGAACGTATATGCGCGCTCGCTCGGCATCTGATGAGCCTCGAGGCAAATGCGGTCAATACGGCTGCCACTCAGTGGTTGGAGCGCACTCTGGACGATAGCGCTAACAGAAGGATCTCATTGCCGGAGGCATTCCTGGCAGCAGATGCCGTGCTCGTTCTCTGCACGAACGTGGCTACTGGCCTCCACGTAAACGACGCCGTTGTGGCTCGCAATGTGGCGCGGGTAATGCCGTTCATGGCAACCGAGAGATGGTTGATGCTCGGTGTCGAAGCCGGCGGTGACCGGCAAACGTTGCACGAGGTCATTCGCGACCACAGTCGAGCCGTGAGTGAGGCAATGGCCAACGGAGCTGAGAACGATCTACTCGCACGGTTGGCAGGCGACGCCGCGTTTTCGGTCGTAGATGCCGACGCGCTTCGTTCCGAGCTCGACCCCACCCGTTATATCGGGCGAGCCCCCGAGCAAGTGTGGGACTTCTTAGAAGGGCCGTTGAAGGAGCTTCATGAAACTCTCATCGAATATTCAGCGCCGGACGAGGCGAAGGTAACGATATGACTTCCACTCCGCTCGTGCAGAGCAATCTTCCACTCCCACTAATTCGCGCCGGGAAAGTGCGCGAGGTCTACGCGGTGGACGAAGACTCATTGTTACTCGTGGCATCTGACCGGATCAGCGCGTTCGACGTTGTCATGTCTGAACCGATTCCACACAAAGGTGCGGTGCTCACGCAGATGAGTAAATATTGGTTCGACGAGCTGTCGGATATCGTGCCGAGTCACTTCGTCTCCGCCGATGCCGATGAGATAGTTGAGCGAGTGCCGTCCCTTGCCGACCACCGCGAAGAAATCGTGGGGCGGGCAACCTTGGCCAAGCGGTTGGAGCCTGTTCTCTTCGAATGCGTAGTGCGAGGCTATCTCTCCGGATCGGCATGGAAGGAATACAAGGTTAGTGGCACGCTTGCGGGTGAGCCCCTGCCGAATGGCCTGATAGAAAGCATCGAACTGGAACAGCCCATCTTCTCACCAGCGACCAAGGCGGAGACGGGCCATGATGAAAACGTCCCCTTCGCGCGTGTGGAGAACGACCTGGGATCAGACCTCGCAATCCTGCTGCGCGACACGAGCCTTGAACTTTTCAATGCGGGGCGGGCACGAGCGCGAGATCGGGGTATCATCATCGCAGACACCAAGTTCGAGTTTGGTCGTACGGCAGATGGCGAAGTTGTTCTGATCGACGAGTTGCTGACGCCTGACTCATCGCGTTTCTGGCCGGTCGACCGATACGAGCCCGGACGCGGCCAACCCAGCTTCGATAAGCAGCCCCTCCGTGACTACCTCGACAATCTCAAACAACGAGGGAAGTGGGATGTCAAACCACCACCCCCGGCGCTTCCGGACGCCATAGTGGAAGCCACTAGTACCCGATACCGTG
>JBDGYW010000539.1:0-4883 GCA_039588935.1 Gemmatimonadota bacterium
CGCCCGAAGAAAGGCACGTCTCTGAGTGGCTAGATACCGCTAGGCGCGTGGACGAGGCGGCGTAGGCAGGAAATGCGGCATCATCGTATCATCTGAGTAGAATTCCACGCATGCAACCGATACCACATACGCTACCATTCGAGACATCAGCGTGGCGCACGCCGCACTTACGACTCGCTACTCACCACCAACCCTCTCCAATATCCAGCCGGTCATCATCTCCATGAATCCTGGTACGAAGACCTTCTCCATAGCCGGGTACTCGTTTGGGCTACCCGTCTCCGCAGTCAGGAAGAGATGGTTCGCCTTCGGGAACGTGTGGAATGTCACATCAGGATTGCCGCTGCGTTCGAGAGCCTGCTCCATGGGCCCCCGGTTCACTTCCGGTGGAACCTGTAGATCGAGTTCCCCAAAGAGTGCAAGCACAGGAACGTCTACCTGCTCCAGATCCGTATTTGGATCATAGTCGAGGAAGAACTGGAACCACCGCGACCGGATTGCGTCGAGTTGCCCATTTACCTGTGCATCCACCACGGCATCGACATCGGTTATGGCCGCCCTTTCGTCTGGGGAGAGTGAGTCGATTCCCTCGCGGACCTGTGCTCGTACATCCGCCTCTAGCTCCTCCATGCCCTCACCGGTTCTCACTACCTCGAACATGCGACGCTGCGTTTCACGCTGTGTTTGGAGCTGTACATCTGTTGCGCCGTTCGCCTTGAGGATAGCCTCACCCTGCGCGAAGAGTATTTCTTCGCCAGTCACTGCGGTACCGGCCATCAACACTATGAAAGCGACTCCGTCAGAGCGTGTCGCCGCCATCGGTGCCACGATGCCGCCCTCACTGTGGCCAACGAGTCCTATCCGACCTACGTCAATCTCGTCACGTGTCTGCAAATACACGACAGCCTCGAGGACGTCCGCGGCAAAGTCTTCGCTAGTGGACTCAGCGACATTCCCGGTCGACCCGCCAACGCCGCGGTCGTCATAACGCAGGACTGCAATTCCGTGTCGCGTGAAGTGGTCTGCTATCATGCGGAACGGCTTGAATCCAAACAACTCCTCATCTCGGTTCTGAGGTCCGCTGCCGGTGATCATTATTACGGCTGGAAACGGTGCCTCAGAACGCGGAATGGTCAAAGTCCCCGCCAAAGTGACCTCGCCGTTGCTGAAGGTCACTTCTTCTTCGCCATATGGCGGTGGCCGCTCCTCGTCGGCCGGCTCCTCGATCGGAGCCCCGGACCTCTCGATCGTGAATGTCCCGGCTAACCCTGCCTGAGTGAAGCTTCCGGCGATTGAGTCATCGGTTTTGTCCCCTTCAAGAACCGCTGTTCCCTGGGGCGCCGGAAGCTCGAAGTGCACTGTGGGATCGTCGTACCGAACGTTGACCAGCGAAAGGCCTTGCGCTCCTTGTTGTGGTATGTCAATTCGAGCAGCTAGTCCCTCGGCGGCCATTTCAAATATCACCGAAATACCAAGGTTGTTTCCCATGATCGAGATCACGCCATCCCAGCGGCCAATCACCGTCTCCTGCGCCAGGAGTGAGTTGAAACAGATGCAGCAGACCATTCCGGTCACAACGCCGGCTCTTCGATGTTGATTCATCACACCATTCCCTGTCAGATTCCGCGTTAGGTTGCCTACCGACTACTCCTGTTCCAGTTTCACAGCGTTACCATACGCGAGCATCTCGGCCGCACCACCCATGACCACTGAAGTGGTGAACCGGATGTCCGTTACAGCCTCCGCGCCCAGCTCTTCTGCCTGGTCCAGCATGCGGGCAAGCGCTTGCTCGCGAGCCTGCCCCATCATTTTTGTGTATTCCTCTATTTCCCCGCCCACGAGGTTCTTGATGACCGCGACAATGTCCTTGCCGACATTACGGGCGCGTATGGTGTTGCCGCGTACCAGTCCCAATGTCTCCACAATCTTCTGTCCCGCGACGTTACTTGCCGGTGTGATAATCATCTGTGCACGTCCCTGTAGGGGTCATCTTTGAATACGAAGTACTTCTCACGTATGACGGACACTGCCAGTATCACAATACCGACCAGTAGCGCAAAGACTCCGCCCTTCACATACCACGGTATCGTTACGTCACCGATCAATTCTCGAATTACCTGCCAGAGCACATACGAGAAAAGCACGATTGCTCCGACAGACAGCAGTATCCACCCTATGCCGCGCTCGACGCGGCGATAAACGGAGTCCATGTATCCCTCCCACAATTCGTCCGGTGGTTTCTTGAGTTCAATCCCCGCTGTCTTTGCCTTCACCTGCTTGAGACGCTCCCACTCGATCAGCAGCGACTCGTCGGACATGATCAGATCGTTGAGTTCGGCGGTGTCCGCTTCGGAAATCTCCTCGTCCAGCGCACGCATCATGAGTTCGGATGTGCGATCCGGGCCTCCTCCGGTTTCCGCCAGGCTCATTCAGGTTCCTCCAACGACTTGACCAGTCCTTTGCGAGCCGCGTACAACCGTGACATCACGGTCCCGATCGGTATTCCCAACAGTTCACTTATCTCTCGGTACCGCAGTCCGTCAAACTCCTTGAGCACCAACACCTCGCGTTCCTTGTCGGATAGAGCCTCTATCGCTGCACCGAGCCGACCTCGAAGTTCGTTCAGTTCGGCCCTTCTTCTCGGATCGGATCCTTCCGCACTGGCTCGGGCTTCGTCAGCTAGCCAAGAAGCGCGCTCCTCGAGCCGCGACCTTCGGCGCTTGTTATCGCGGAGGTGATTGAAACACAGCCTCCGCAGTACCTGATACAAGAACCCGTAGAACGACTTCTCGGGATCGAGAGATTCGTGACTCCGATACACGCGTGCGAATGCTTCTTGCGATAGATCCTGCGCATCCTCATGCGACCCGACGAGGCCAAGTGCCACATAGTAGGCTCTCTCCATGTACCGCGTGATCAGTGTCCCGAACGCTTCGCGATCCCCGCTTCGCGCCCGAAGCACGAGATCGGACTCACCTGCCCTGTCTGTCCCGTTTGCCTCAATGTCAGGTTCCACCGACGGCCGTCTCACTAGTGACAATTACACTTGAGCTGCAGCTTTATTCGGTTCCCGGTAAGAGCGTCGAGCCATTGAAGCACTGCTCCGTCATTTCGTCTCGTGTAATGCGGCTTCGCTCGCCGGGGCCTGACAAGGTAGGCCCGGAAACGCCTCACTGCCAGCGATGCGGCACCAAGGCACCAAGCATTGCCTCTCTGGACAGATCCCAATCCCCGGGACCACTCGGAGTTGTTGCAAAGCACGGCGATCGCTAGCATTTTCAGATCAGCGCAGTTTACGTCACGGAAATCCGTGATAGGTCTCATGTAACTGTTATCCATCGTGGTTTGGCCGCCCAATCGTCCTCGCATCGAAAGGTGTGCAAGATGACTCGCATTCGCTCGATCCTCGCCTTCACCATCTCGTTCATCATTCTCACAGCGGGGTCTGCTCACGCCCAGTGGCAGGAACAGGTCAACAACCAACTGGAGGAGGCCGCAGGCATTGCCAGGGACGGAGGCCTCCGCCAGATGGAAGAGCCGCGCACAGGCTCTCTCGACGCAGGTGAAACCGAATCGCAGACGTTGTCGCTCCAAGCGGGCAACCAGTACATGATGGTGGGCGTATGCGACAATGATTGCAGCGATATCGATCTTCGACTCTACGACCCAAGCGGTGACCAGGTCGACGTCGACCTCGAAATTGATGACAAGCCGATCGTGGACGTTTCCCCGGATCGCTCGGGTAACTATCGTCTCGAAGTGATAATGGTCACTTGCTCGACCGAGCCGTGCTTCTACGGGGTGGGGATCTACGGCAGTGGCAGCGCCAGCGAGAGTTCCGGCGGCGGCTGGCAGGAAGTGGTGAACAATCAACTGCAGCGCCAGCAAGATAATGCAGCGGACGACGGATACCGCCTGATGGAAGACAACCGTACCGGTTCCACCGGCGCGGGCGATCCAGAGTCATTGTCTTTGACACTTCAAGCCGGGACTGAGTACAGAATTGTGGGCGTATGTGACCAGGATTGCACCGACCTGGACCTCAAATTGTACAACCCGAACGGCGACGAGGTCGATGAGGACGTGTTGGCGGACGACATCCCAATCGTCAATACCACACCGAACAGATCGGGAACGTATCGGTTGCAGGTGATCATGGTCAGTTGTTCGGCCGAACCGTGTTTCTATGGTATCGGGATCTATGGCAGAGGCGGGGGCGCCACCGCCGGCACAGGCAAGGCTGGCCAAGCCGGTCAGGGCGGCAATACTATTCGCGGCCAACTCAGTGCGGGGGATGAGACGCTAAACAGTGGTGAGTACGTGGACGTCCATTTCGTGGAAATTCGAGCCGGGCAGCATCTCACGGCGGACCTCACGTCATCGGCCTTCGACACCTACCTCATCGTGAGAAAGCCCAGCGGTGAGACGAACGACAATGACGACTACGAGGGTTCTACCAGTCATTCCCGTGTGGAAATCGATACAGATGAACCCGGGCAGTGGGCCATACTCGTCACGTCGTACGAAGCCGGCGAGACGGGTGCATATGAGCTGACGACGAGTGTGGGGGCCCAAACCGCCGCCTCCGCGTCAGGTTCGAGATTCGAGTCGGGGACACTCGCTAGCGGTGACCAGACCTTGACGAGCGGCGAGTATGCGGATGTCTACACGTTCGACGGACGTGCAGGCGAGCAAGTGGTGATTGACCTGCGCTCGACAGAGTTTGATCCCTACCTCTTCGTGCGTTTCCCTGAGAGCGGACAAGAGGACAACGACGACTATGAGGGAGATGCCACGCGGTCACTTCTTTCACTGACTTTGCCGGACGATGGGCAGTACCGGATAACGGTGACGAGCTACCAACCAGGTGAGACGGGGTCCTA
>JBDGYW010000540.1:0-10902 GCA_039588935.1 Gemmatimonadota bacterium
TGTGGTCGGAGTCGGAACGTACCCGCTGCGACCGGACCACCGGACTTCCTTCATTTGAGCCGCGCCAATGGCCGATGATTCTCCAAACGGGAATCATCGAGACCTCTTTCCATAGGCGTATGTGAGCAGAAAGAACGCCCTTCGCCTTGCGCCGATCCTCGAACACCTCCAGGAGATCTTCCTCCATCTGGGCCCGCTTCTCCCGCCCGCAAAACAGCCGGAGCAGCATTACCGCCACCTTGGACGAAAGGCTCATTGTCCTACTTCCCCTTCGAGAGTTTTGGCGTTCACCTTGTTCCACAACCGTTCCCGGATTCGGCGGATGTTGGCCACTTCTCGCAGGCCTGATTGGGTTAGTTCGTATTGGCGCTTGCGGCGCCCGCCTCGGAAAGGCTTGGGATCTCCCATGGCCGACAACACCAAACCTTTGTGCGTCAGCCGATCCAGCGCCGTGTGGATGGCGCCCAGAGTGGCGCTTCTGCCGGCTTCCTCCTCCAGGACCCGTTGGATCGAGGCACCATAGGCCTCGGGCTGAGCGGCAAGAACGCAAAGGAGCACCAACTCCTCAAACTCACGAAGACGAATCTCACTCATGTTTTCTCCCGCGAACTGTCAATTCGTTATTTGTACTACGGAGATGATAGTAATGCGGTTTCAGGCCCTGCTTCGCGGGCCATCACGGAGAGCGTTACCGAACTTGACCTGGCGCCGCCCTCCCCCCGAGCTTCAATTCCTCATACACATTCAAAAGAGGGCGCAAAGATGACATCCAAAACAACGGTGCGGAGATTCACCTGGGACGAAATGCCGAAGGAAAAAGTCACCGACACGATAGACCGGCGTTTGATCACGGGTGAACGGATGATGTTGGCCCATGTCTACCTGGAAAAGGGTGCGGTCGTACCGATGCACCAGCACGAGAACGAACAACTCACCTACGTGTTGGACGGCGGATTGCGGTTCTGGATCGGGAGCGAGGACGCGGAGCCGATCGACGTGACTTCAGGCCAGGTGTTGACCATCCCGTCCAACCTGCCTCACAAAGCACAGGCCCTCGAAGACACTCTGGACGTCGATGTGTTCTCGCCGCCGCGGCAGGATTGGCTGGACGGAACCGACGACTACTTCCAAAAGGGCTGAGTAATGGATCTCGGAATAACCGATCGAGTCGCCCTGGTGGCGGCGTCGAGCAAAGGACTCGGATTGGCAGTGGCTACCGAACTGGGCAGAGAAGGTGCCAAGCTCATCCTCTGCTCACGCGATGAGTCGGCGTTGAACGAGGCTATTGAATCAGTGGAACGGAAAACCGGCGCCTCGGTGATCGGTGTTCCCGCGGACCTCTCTGACGATGCGGCCGCCGCAAATGTGGTGCTCGCGGGGATACAAGAATTCGGGCAGATCGACATCCTCGTCAACAACGCCGGCGGTCCGCCGGCCGGTCCCTTCGAACAACACGACCTGGATACCTGGGATGCGGCGATTCGACTGAACCTTCGCAGCGCTATCGCGCTCACGCAGGGTGTCTTGCCCGGCATGAAGGAGCGACGCTGGGGCCGGATTCTGAACATCACGTCCATTGCCGTGAAGCAGCCGGTCGACAACCTGATTCTCTCCAATAGCGTTCGAGCCGCGGTCACCGGATTTGCCCGGACGCTGGCCAACGAGGTCGCCCCGTTCGGTGTGACGGTGAACAACCTGTTGCCGGGGTACACGCGCACACAGCGAGTGGAAGAGCTGGCGGAAACCGTGGCCGCACAACAGGGCAAAACGCCTACCGAAGTCGTCGGAGGCTGGGAGGCCCAGATTCCCATGGGTCGATTGGGATCGCCCGAGGAGTTCGCGGCGGTGGCCGCATTCCTGGTATCGGAACGCGCGAGTTACGTAACCGGTACGTCTATCCAGGTAGACGGCGGTTGGATCAGATCACTGCTATAGGAGAACCAAATGTCGACGCAACTGACGGAAGCTGAATGGATCTGGAAAGATGGAGAGTTCATCAAATGGCACGACGCGACGACGCACATACTCAGCCTTGCCGTTCAGTTCGGGTCGTCGATCTTCGAGGGCATTCGCTGTTATGAGACGGACAAGGGGCCGGCGGTATTTCGTCTCATGGAACACTTGCGGCGACTGGAAGACTCCTGCCGCATCTACCGCATTGAAATACCTCACTCGCGTGACGAACTCGTGGCGGGCTCGCGGGCCGTGATCGCCAAGAACGGTTTGGAGTCCTGTTATCTCCGCCCCATGGTCTTGCGCGGTTACGGGGCGGCGGGAATGAATCCGGTGGGCAGCCCCGTCGAGACCTATCTCGTGTGCTGGCCTTGGGGAACGTACCTCGGTGAGGACGCGCTGGAGAAGGGAGTAGACGTCTGTGTATCCAGTTGGAATCGCCCGGCGCCCAACACGTACCCGGCAAGCGCCAAGGCCGCGGGCCACTATACCAATCCGCAGTTGATGAAGATGGAGGCCATCGCCAACGGTTACACGGAAGCGA
The DNA here is from genome assembly GCA_039588935.1 of Gemmatimonadota bacterium. GTDB lineage: Bacteria > Gemmatimonadota > Gemmatimonadetes > Gemmatimonadales > GWC2-71-9 > JBDGYW01. The sequence goes on from JBDGYW010000540.1 coordinate 2,498, forward strand.
TCGCCCTCGGGCCAGGTGGTGTCGTTAGCGAAGGCAGCGGACAGAACCTGTTCGTCGTCCGGGACGAGACACTTTACACGCCGGTGATCGACGGAACGCTGCTGCGTGGCATCACCCGCGATACGGTGCTTACCATCGCCAAGGAGTTCGAGCTACCTCTGCGCGAGGAGCCGATTCCGCGGGAGATGCTGTACACTGCCGACGAGTTGTTCTTCACCGGCACAGCGTCCGAGATTACGCCCATCCGCAGCGTGGACCGAATCACCGTGGGGGCCGGGCGCGCCGGGCCGATCACTCGGCGCCTGCAAGAGAGATTCATGGACATCGTCCATGGCAAAGTCGAGGATAAGCACAACTGGCTGACCTGGGTGCGGTGAGTGAAGCACCCGGACAAAACCATTACTCCGAGGACCGGAATGAAATCTTTGACCATTGCCGCACTGGCTGTCTACGGCTTCGCCGTTACCATCGGCTCGAGCGAAGCCGCTGCCCAAACCAACCCACTTTGGTCTGAGCAGAAGGTTAAGAACTACCTGCCTCACATGACGCGGCCCGAGGTGGAAGATCTCCTGACACGGACCGACATGGTGATAATCCCGGTTGGCGCCCTGGAACAGCACGCGCAATAGAAGGCAATAGAAGGAATTTCAATCCACTTGTCAGAAGTATGTTCCCCCGAAGCGGACGTTTCCAGCAGTCCATAGCAGCATGAAATAGAAGGAATTTCAATCCACTTGTCAGAAGTATGTTCCCCCGAAGCGGACGTTTCCAGCAGTCCATAGCAGCATGGCGACGTCTGACTGGCGGCTCCCGCAGTTGGGGAGGGGCGATTTCGGTTAGCGATTGTGGGATCTGGCGGGTCGCGCGCAACCCAGCCATCCCCTAAACGACAAACGCCTGGGGATTTCGGCGGTTTCTATGCCGAAGTCGTGCTCCTTGCCGACTTCCACCGTCTCGGCGGTGCGCGTTGGCGTCGACGCGAGGTTTCAGTGCGACGTCTTAGGTGTTCTAGAATGCGGTCAATCGTTTTGGGCTCGGTGATGAACGAGACGATGCGCATCTCTTGACCACACGTGGGGCACGCCAACGGGTCCACCTCGAATATGCGTCTCAGAAGGTTTGCCCAGCGTCTCTTTGCCTCACGTACGGCTTCCGGCTCAGGCTCGACCGTTCGACCGTGACGAGCGGGGGCCCCTCGTAATCGTAGTTTTGCTCGGCGTTCTGGCGACGCATACCTCGCTGGCGAGAAGAGTACCAGCCATAGTAACGTTGGAGCACTTGCCCCTTGTTCGGTATATGGCTGGTGAGCCGTGCCAGGAACTCGAGTGCGTCGGTAGTCTCACTGTCCGCAGTGGGACCTGTAGGTTTGTCTGAGTGGTAGGTGACTGCACTCTGCTCATCGTCGTATTCCATACGGCCGAGTGCGATGGGGTTTCTGGCACAGTAACGAGCCAGGCGTACGGTGAACTCCTTGTCGTCGGCCGACGCCCAGACGGCGTCGTGCACATGGAATCCCGAGTGCGGCCAGGCGAGAAAACCGCCGTCGGTGACGAGCATGTGCAAATGCGGGTGCCAGTTGGCGAGCGACCCGTGGGTCTGGATCGAAGAGACTATGCCTACCGAGAGGTCTTTCTCACCGACCGTTGTCCGTATGAACGCGGTGACGGTGCGGGCAGCGACCCTTGAGAGTTCGCCGAGGAGCTTTCTGTCGTAGAGAAAGTAGGGCCTGAGGCGTTTGGGTACGGTGAGCACCACTTGTCGGTGCGGTACGTCGGTCAGCAGCGTCTCCTCGAGCCAGATTCCCCAGAGCGCCAGCCGCTTGGCGTGACAGCTGGGACAGAAGTACCAGAAGTACCTGCACTTGCACGAGAACGCTAGCAGGAACTCGTGCTTACAGGAACCGCAGCGCACGCGCGCGAAACCGTGCTTCAAGATCCCGCAGGCGAGGAACTTCTCCACCACCTCGCCGACCACCGAACGCCAGTAACCCCAGCGCCGAGCAAACCGTTCATCGTAAACGGTGCTGAACTCCTCGAAATGATCCACAATGAGCGTGTAGAGCGGCGAGGTCTGAGGTCTGCGGGGCCTGTAGACACCGCTCGGCGTGGTGGTGTGGCGAGACGAAGTTTGCTGCGCTGTACCTGCTGCCGCTCCCATGAACCTCTCGCTTCCAACTGGAAGCTGGCAGTGTGGGATCCGGGAGCTTCAGCGACTGTACCGTATTTATGCGATGAAGTGTTGTTCCATGCGTAACCGCATTCGTAATAGTCGACCTGATTGTCTGGGGTATGATTGAAGAGGGCCTCGACACCCTCATCCAGGATGCCGAGGCCCCACTGCCCACCGCAAGCGACTAGCCCCTACTCCGCGGTCTTCCCAGCCTTCTTCCTTACTACCGTCCTTTTCTCCTCCGGAATCGGATCCGGCACATCCCTGCCTGTTATCTCAGCCACCGCCTCGAACTTCTGCGGGCAGACCTGCAGGCAGGTGCCACACCTTATGCAGCTGTCCTGATCGATCACATGAATCTTGTTCTTGCCGCCTTCGATACCATCGACCGGGCATTTCTTGGCGCAGATCATACACGCCTTGCATTTCTCAGGATCGATGTAGTAGGAGACGACATTCCTGAAGATCTCTTCTACTTCTTCACTGCTGTATAGCTCGTCGTAGTCTTCTTCGTTGTCGAGACGTTTGGCGAGCTTTTCCTTCTTCGTGAGTTTGATGTAAGGAACAAGCTGTTGGACTTCTTCCAGCTTCTCCTGGATTTCGTTCGTACCGTTACCATTGCCGACGGGGCCAAGCTCTCTGAGCTTGCCGGTAAAGTCGTTCATGATATCGGCAAACCGCACACCTTCGGCGGCGGATATCCATTCAATTCTGAGCCGCTCGGATTCCAGCCCCGCATACTCGAGCAACTTTTTGCCCAACTGCATCATGTTCAGTGCGTAGTAGTTGCCCTCGGTTACGTAATGGCATTCACCGAGCCAACAGCCACCGACGATCACCCCGTCGGCCCCCTTCTGGAACGCACGAAGTACGAACGAAAGGTCCACTCTGCCTGTGCACATCAGGCGTATGATTCTGATTTCCGGTGCATAGCTTTGTCTGGTCACGCCAGACAGGTCCGCAGCGGAATACGCTCACCAATTGCAGAGGAAAGCGACGATCCTAGGCGTGTGCCCTAGTCCAGTCATGCTCCTACCTCCTCTCCCGTTGATGACCACGATTCCGAAAGCGCCGCATCGATTTGATTATAGACCTCCTCATTCGTGAAATGCCGCAAGATGATCGCATCGGTCGGGCAGTTTGAGCAGCACAGTCCGTCGCCTTTGCAGAGCGCCGGATTGACAGCAGCTTTCTTGTTGACTCCTTTGCCTTTCCATTGGATTGCAGCGTACGTGCATGCATCAATGCAGGCCCCGCACGCTATGCACGCCGCTTCGTTCACTTCACAGACGGACCCGGATGCCGTGACCGTATCGTGTGAAAGCAGAGTCACAGCCCGACCCGCGGCGCCGTAAGCCTGGCTAACCGCCTCTGGCAGATGTTTGGGATAGTGATTGGCGCCGCACATGAAGACCCCGTCCGCGGCGAAATCGACCGGCCGGAGCTTCACGTGCGCTTCCTGGAAGAAACCGTCCGGGTTGACCGGCACCTTGAATTGCCGGGCGATCTCCGGGGTGCCCGGGGAAGGAACCACCGCGGCCGACAGGGTCAACATGTCTGCATCCAAGACGAGCTGCTGTCTGAGCACGTGGTCGAACACACTCACCTGAAGAACCGGTTTGCCTTCTTCGTCGGTGCCAGGCTCCACCTCGGGCCTGCCGTTGGTTCCATCGGGCTCCCAGCGCACGAAGCGCACTCCCTTCTCCGCTGCCTCGAAATACCTGTCCTCTTTGAATCCGTACGTCCGCATATCCCGATACAGGACATAGATATCCATCTCGGGTTTGAGTGCCTTGAGCTTGAGAGCATTCTTGATTGCCTGGCTGCAGCACACGCGCGCGCAGTAATCGCGACCCTCCTGGCGGCAGCCAACGCACTGGATCATCACGACGTTTCGGGCTTCTGCGATGGTTCCGTCTTCCCTGGCCAACCGCTCCTCGAGCTCTAGCTGGGTCAACACGCGCTCGTCTTCGCCGTAGCGGTATTCGGTCGGCTTGTGTTCTTCCGCACCAGTGGCGAGGATCGTGGCGCCGTGCTTGATCTCAGCGGTACGGCCCTCCGATTCCACGGTAGTAACGAAGCTGCCGACGTACCCGGAGGCGTCAGTGATCGTCGCTGAGTGATAGACTCGAATCAGGGGGTGCTTGTAGACCTGCTGGATCAGATCCTCGACGTAGACATGAACATCCAATCCCTCCAACGTGGTCTGAATCCTCCGCGCCATTCCGCCAAGCACTTCCTGCTTCTCCACCAGGTGGACCTCGAACCCCTGGTTGGCTAGAGCCAGCGCCGCGTTCATCCCTGCGACGCCGCCGCCGACAACCAACGCCGCCTTGTTGACTGGCAGCTCGAACTCCTGGAGAGGCTCGAGGCCAATCGTCCGCGCGACCGACATCCGGATGATGTCCTTGGCCTTCGCGGTCGCCTCTTCCTTTTGCTTCGAGTGTACCCAGGAGCAGTGCTCCCGGATGTTGGCCATGTCGAAGAAGTATTGGTTGATGCCACCTTCCCGGAGCGTGTCTCGGAATAGCGGTTCATGGGTTCGCGGTGTGCACGCCGCCACTACCACGCGGTTGAGCCCCTTTTCGCGGATCGTGGTCGCAATCTGTGCGGCGGCGTCAGTAGAGCAGATGAAGAGTCCTTCTTCCGCGTGCGCCACGTTGTCCAATCCACCCGCGTACTCCGTCACCTCAGGGATGTTCACCACTCGACCGATATTGGCGCCGCAGTGACAGGTGAAGACGCCTACTTTGACTTCCTCTTCGGTGACGTCCCGCTCCTCAGGATAGACACGCTCCGTGTCGAGCTTGCCTCTTCGGGTTTTGAGCAGCGCTCCCGCCAGGGCGTTGGCCCCACTCGCGCTCATCACAGACTCGGGGATGTCCATCGGGCCTTGGAAGGCGCCGCTAACGAACACGCCCGGCCTGGTGGTTTCGATAGGATTGGCCGGGTTGGTCTTGCAGAAGCCGTGCTCGTTGAGTTCGATTCCGAACTGCTCGGAAATCCGCTCCACGTTGGCGGGAGGAGCCAGACCGATGCCCAATACGACTAGGTCGAACTCCTCTTCCTTCACACCCTCGCCGTTCGTGGAGTAGCGAATCGTCACGTTGTTCGTTTCGGGGATCTCCCGGCCGATCTCCACGTAGCTCCGAACGAAATTCACCCCGGGGAGGTTCTCAGCCCTCTTGTAGAAGCGCTCGAAGTCTTTACCGAACGATCGGATATCGTTATGGAAAACCCATGCCTCTGTATCGGCGTCGTGATCTTTGCTCAGGATCACCTGCTTTTGGACGTACGAACAGCAGACCGATGAGCAATAGCTGTGGCCGCCCTCTTGTACTTGCCTCGAGCCGACACAGTGAATCCATGCAATCTTGTGCGGGTGCTTGTGATCGGATGGACGCAAGATCTCACCCTCGTGCGGGCCGGTAGCGCACAGAAGCCGCTCGAAATCGAGGCTAGTTACGACGTTCTGGATCGCACCGTAACCGTAGTCACCGCGCGCTGCCGGATCGAACGCACCGAATCCCGGCGAGAGCACGATCGCCCCCACCTTTACGATCTGTTTCTCTGCCTTCTGGCTGAAATCGATTGCCTTGTTCTTACAGGCTCCCTCGCAGATGGTGCACTTGCCGTCTTTCAGCTTAATGCACTCGTCGTCGATGTAAGGAACCAGCGGAACTGCCTGCGAGAAATAGATGTGGGTCGCCTTGTTTTCCGACAGATTCTGATTGAACGGGTCGGGGATATGGATCGGACAGTACTCCACGCAAGTGGTGCAGCCGGTGCAGATATCCTCGTCCACATACCTCGGCTTCTTGATCAGCGTTACCTCGAAGTCGCCAGCCTCACCTTCGACGGTATCGACTTCGGTATACGTCATAATCTCAATGTTCGGATGACGGTCGCACTCGATGAACTTCGGTGACTCGATACACATCGAGCAGTCGTTGGTCGGGAAGGTCTTGTCGAGTTGGGCCATCTTCCCACCGATGGTGGGGTCCTTCTCTACCAGGTAGACCTTGTATCCCGAACTTGCGAGGTCGAGGGCGGCCTGGATGCCACTCATCCCGCCACCAACGACCATCACGTCTCCGAAGGTGCCTTGGCCGGTCGTCATGCCGGACCTTCACTGTTCTGAAGCGCTTCAAAAAGCACCTCGGTGAGGTCCTTGATCTCCAGCGTCGTGCCATCTTCCAGTGACAGCGCGCTCTCCTCGAAGTTGCTGATGCAGTAGGGACACGCGGTGGCCAGCACTTCTGCGCCAACTTCTACGGCCTGGGCCACCCTGATGTCGGAGAATCGCTCTCCCTTCGGTGTCTCGGCCCAGATCCTGCCACCACCTCCACCGCAGCAGAGACTCTTGTCTCGAGTATCCGGCATTTCCACCAAATCGAGGCCATCAAGCTGCGTAAGGACATCACGCGGTTGGTCGTAAATGCCGTTGTGTTGCTCGATTAGCTCCTGGAGGAATTGCGATATGTGAACCACCTCGAAGTTCACCATGAACTCGGGGTATTCGTTCTTGAATGTGTGGTAACAATGGGGAGAGGCTACCAGCACCCGTTTTACACCATTGTCTATGAAGGCCTTGATGTTTTCCTTCGCGAGGGTTTTGAAGACCTCTTCATTTCCGGCCTTGCGGATGCTTTCGCCGCAGCAGCTCTCTTGGCTGCCGAGTATCCCGAAATCGACTCCGGCTTTCTTGAGTAGGCTGGCGGTAGCAATAGCTGCCTTCTGGAGCCGTGAGTCGTAGCTGTAGTAGCAACCCACGAAAAAGAGGATTTCCATTCCCTCTGTGAACGGCTTGAGTGAGAGGCCTTCCGCCCAGGCGTTCCTCGTTTCTCTCTTTTCGTTCAGCGGATTGCCGTCACCGGCTAGACTACTACCTGCCGCGCTTAGTCCGGCGACGGAAGCCGGGTACACGTCGTATGCCGCCGCTATCCTGCGGATCGCGACGCCCACCTCAATCTGCTCCACCCCCCTCGGGCAAGCCGCGGGGCACATACCGCAGGTGGTGCAACGCCAAATCTCATCCAACTCGATCTCTGGCAAGCCGAGTGAAGCTTGCCAGACGATCTTGCGTATGCTGAAGGGCCGTACCCGGTTCCAAGGGCACACCACGTCACACTTGCCACATTGGAAGCAGTACTTGAACGCATCGCCGCCGGCGTCGTTGATCTCGTCGACGATTTCGGCTATCGGAGTGACCATCTCAACGTTAGTCACGATCTATGCCTTCTTCATTCTACCGACGGCGTCGATCACCTTGTCCCAACCGTGCTTGTTTGCCAATGCCTCGAGGCCCTCGTCAACTTCCTCAGGACCAGGCTCTTCTTCGACCTCCTCTTCGCGCTCCTCATAGACCAAAGCATCAGCAAGACACCACGTCACACAGAGCGGCTCCTCGAGAGTGGGATCGGATTCGCACATGTCACACTTCAGAGGCAAGTCCGAATCCGGTTCCTTGAAGATGTCGCGCGAAGGGCAGGAGGCCCGGCAGAACGCGCACTCTTCGTATTCCTTGCCGTCGATGACGTATTTGTCTCGTCCGGCGCACTCTGCGGCCGTATACTCGCCCGCGAACACAGGCACGTAGACGTCGGAGAGGGGCTCTCGGATCACGCGGATACGCGCCCGCGCCGGGTTGTTGCTGCTGAACTTCGGCAGGGCATGGTGCGCGGAACAGATTACCTCACAGGCGCGGCATCCGTTGCACAGGTCGACGTCGATCCGGATGTTCTTGACGATCTTCTTCTTTTTCTCAGCTGTCACGATGCACTTCCTTCGTCCGAGGCGACCCCGGCCGGCTTTGCTTCGTCGGCTTTCAGGATCCCTCGTTCAACGAAGTCCTCGTACACGTAGTCGAGATCCAATTCGTGAAGGGTCTCGCGCGTCGGAACTCCTTCGTTGTTCCAACCTTTGAACTTGTAGTACTCATCGAGAAGTTTCTGCTCGAGTTCGGGGAACCGTCGCTTCCAGTGGTCCTCCGGCGGTTTTTCGTCCGCCCGCGTCATCCCCCTGCGGAGGTTGTTGGCTCGGACGAGATTCCTGTTCCGCTTCGTCAGGTGCACCAGTGCCTCTTCGTCTAGATCGAAACCGGCACCCGACGAGATCAGTCCCGGAAGATTGTGAATGTTGAAAGGCGGTTTGTACGGGAACGACGACAGCCCTGCGCACATTCCCGTGCTGTCGTCGATGTAGTGCATCTTCTCCTGCCAGTTCACGATTTCACA
>JBDGYW010000541.1:0-4873 GCA_039588935.1 Gemmatimonadota bacterium
CATGGATGGTGCGTCGCCCTATCGCGACGGGATCCTGCACCGCGTCGGCAACGAGGAGTGTGCCGCCTGCAATCGCCGTTCGTGCTTCGGGCGTTGCGTCGTATCCGACGACGATCACATCCGCGCGCCCGGCCGCGTCGAGAGATGCCAGCGCACCAAGGGCGCAATCGTCGTTGCTGCCGAAGATCGCGTCGATTTTCCCCCCTCCGGCGAGTAGGTTGTCCGTCTTCTGTTTGGCAACGTCACGCAGGCCTCTTTCTACTGCTGGCGCGGCGACGATCTGAATGTCAGGGAACGCTTCCAGCGCTTGTCTGAACCCGGCAACTCGATCGCGCACGCTTGCTACGGTTGGTTGGTCGAGGATCGCCACGTTACCACTTTCATCCAGGCGCTCGGCAACGTATGCACCGAGGAGTCTGCCGCCCTGCTCGTTGTCGCTAGCGATATGAGACACGACCGTGCCCGCGTCGGCCGAAATGTCGGCTGTGAATACTGGAATGCCGACTTCGTTAGCCTCGGTAATCGCGCTCACGATACCGCTTGAATTGACCGGAGCTATGACGACCGCGTCCATGTTAAGGGTGATGAAGTTCTGGACCTGTTGCGTTTGTCGTGCGAGATCCCACTCACCGGCGACTACGTGAAGGTCGATGCCAAGACTATCTGCCGCCTGCTGCAGACCGCGTTTGAGATCCTGATAAAAGACATGTGCCTCGGTCAGCAACGTGACACCGACTTGGGGGCGGTCGCTATCTCGCGCTCCCTTACACGCAGCTACTGTCACTAGTGCAGCGATGCACACCATGGTGCGTACAGGAAGACTGCCGTGGAACCCACGACCCAGACCCTTCAATAGCCTAGCCATCGCTTGCTTTCCCCCGTTTTGTCCAAACATCGAAGAGCACTGCTGCCAAGATGATGCCGCCTTTCGAGATCTCCTGCCAAAATGCCTGGATACCCATCAGGTCGAGGGCGTTGTTCAGTACGCCGATCAACAGCGCACCGATGAGCGCCCCCCAAGCCGTGCCGAGCCCGCCGAATAGCGAAGCGCCGCCAATGACGGCAGCGGCGATGGCGTTGAGTTCGTAGAGCATGCCGGCGTCGGGGCCGCCCGACCGAAGCTGACCGACCATCAGGACCGCGGCGAGGCCGGCACAGGCTCCCGAGATAGCATATACCCCCAGCTTCACCCGACGAACGGGCACCCCCGATAGCCTGGCGGCTTCCTCGCTGCCACCGACAGCGTACACGTGTCGGCCGAACTTCGTCCGGGATAGAACGAAGGCGCCAAGTGCTACAAGCAGCAGCATGATCAGAGCTGGTACCGGAAATCCGCGGGGCAAGCCAGGGACCGGAATCCGACCACCACCCAGGTTGTTCAACATATCCAGAGCTGCAACCTTGAAGTCGAAGCTCGGGTCGTCGGTTGCCGGAAATCCAATTGGAACGCCGCCGGTGAATAATCGTGCGGCGCCTCGGGCCATGGTCATCATGGCGAGCGTGACCATGAAAGGAGCCACGCGCAAGTATGCGACAACAGCTCCGTTGGCGAGGCCGATGGCTGCCCCGGTGACGAGCCCCACCGCTACTGCCAGTGATGTTGCACCGAGAACACCTACAGCGTCGAGGACGCCGGAACTGGTGAGGGTGGCTGCCACCAGCACTCCGACCAGTCCAACGACTGATCCGACAGAAAGGTCAATCCCCGCCGTGACGATCACGAATGTGATGCCAAGTGCCAGGATGGCGTTCACCGACACGTGCAGCAGCACGGTTGTCAGATTGGCCCTCGTGAAGAAGCCAGGAACGGAAATCGCGGCGAGCAGTACGAGTGCGGCAAGAGCTATTCCTACCCCATATTTGCCGATCCAGTCATGGCGTCTTGTTGTGTCGTTGTTCTTCATGCTGCCGCCACCGCCAAGGCAATGATTGCCTCACTCGTGATTCCACTGCCTTCTAGATATCCCGCGACGCTCCCCTCCCGAAGTACGACAACTCGATCGGCCAGTGCCAGTATCTCCGGCAACTCTGACGATATGACCAGCACAGCCTTGCCACTGTCCGCCAGTGCGCGAATCTGACGGTGCAGTTCGACCTTTGCGCCGACATCCACTCCGCGCGTTGGCTCGTCCAGCAGCAGTACGTCTGCGTCTGCGAGGAGGCCTTTTGCGAACACCACCTTCTGTTGATTGCCGCCGGACAAGGTCTGCACTTCTCGCTGGATGTTTGGCGGCCTAAGGTCGACCTCTTCGACCACCTCTAGAGCCGAACCGGCTTCCAAACGACGCTGGATGACCCCACGGTTCGAGAACCTGCTGATCACGGGCAACGTGACGTTTTCACGCACCTGCATTCCCATGATGAGTCCCTCGCGTTTCCGATCTTCCGAGAAGTAGACGACACCACGGTTGATCGCATGTCTCGGTGTCTTGGGTGTATAGGTCGATCCGGCGAGTAACACCCGCCCACTGTCCCACCCGTCGATCCCCGCCAACGCGCGGGCGACCTCAGTCCTGCCGGAGCCGACGAGCCCTGCGAGTCCGACTATCTCTCCACGTCTGAGGTCGAATGACACTCCTCGGTAACTGGGCTCGCGCGCTAGGTGCTGCACCTCTAGAATCGGTGTTATATCCGGTGAGCGTCCCGGTGCCAAACGCTGGTACACCACGTCGCGTCCCACCATGGCGCGAATGAGGTCACGATCGGTTGTCTCGTCGGCGGGACCCGACCAGGCGTGTTCTCCGTCGCGCAAAACGGTGATCGTATCTGCAATTCGCCTGACTTCATCGAGTCGATGCGACACAAAGATGATCCCGACCCCATCGGACTTGAGACGTTCGACTTGTGCGAAGAGGTGTTCTGTCTCGTGTGGGGTGAGGGTGGCGGTCGGTTCGTCAAACGCGATCACGTCTGTCTTCCGCACAAGTGCGCGTGCAATTTCCACTAGCTGCCGCTGTGCTACTGACAGCCTCTGTACAGGCGTACCGGGATCGCGATCGAAGCCCAACGACTCTAGAGCGGCTCCTGCCAACTGCCGCATCGTCTTGAGGTCGAGGATGCCCCATCGTGATGGTTCCATGCCTAGAAAGACGTTCGCATCTGCACCGAGGTGGGGAACCAGTGCGAGTTCCTGATAGATGACAGTAATGCCGTTTCCCAGGGCATCTCGCGGGTTGCGAAACTCGATGGCCTTACCGCTGAGGCTGATCGTGCCGGAGTCCGGGCGGGTCGCTCCGGCGATGACCCGGAGCAGCGTCGATTTCCCGGCGCCGTTTTCGCCTACCAGCGCGTGCACGGTGCCGGCTTCGAGAGAGAAGTCAACTCCATCGAGGGCGGTGACACCCGGGTATCGCTTGGTTACGCCGTGTAGTTTGAGGAGAGTCACGAGGGGGGAAAAGATAGTGTATGCGGGCCTAGGCACAACTGGGATTGAACGCGGCGCAGCGGGGCAGGGGTGCAGATGGGCAGAAACGCGACTGCAACTCTGCTGCTCAACAACTCTGCGAAAGCGCCCTTCGGTTGAGTTGATGGCTGGCAGCTTGAGTAAACGCAACCGACCCACGAGACATCTTAGAATCAGGGGACTATGAAACCACTTCGGAGCGTTGTTGGACAGTAGCCGGTCGGACGAACCGGTTCGGGATCTGGTACAGCGAGCGCAGGGAGGCGACCGAGCCGCCTTCGAGGACCTCGTAAGGACCTACTACAACCAGATCTACCGGTGGGCGCTGGGGATAACTCGTGATCCCGACGAAGCCGATGACGTCGTTCAGGAGGTATTGGTTCGGTTGCACAGACGAATCAAGAGTTTCGCGGGTAAGTCACGGTTCTCCACATGGTTGTTTCAGGTGACACGGAATACGGCCCTGGGGCAGCAGCGAAAACGAGCACGAAGACAGAAGCTGTTGTTGGGATTCCGACGGGCCGAGGCAGAGGACAATTTTTCACAGGAGAATTCGTTGGAGCAGTTGCAGACTTCGCATGTCGTGAATCACGTTCGGACGGTGTACGAGCGGTTACCGGCTCGGCAACGCCAGATTTTCGATCTTGCGGATCTACAGGGGTTTGGCCCGTCGGAAATCGGGGAAATGCTCGGAATGAACCCGGTGACCGTGAGAGCCAATCTGTGCAAGGCGCGCAGGGCCATTCGCGCGAAAATCTTGGAGCGGTTTCCTGAGATGGCAGAGGGATATCAGACATGAATTGTGTTGCAGCAATCGATCGGATGTTGGAGGCAGGCCCTCAGGACCTCACGGGTGAAGGTGACTCCGAACTGGCGTCACACCTCGCAGCCTGCGATCGCTGCCGCACGATTGCCGAGCAGTTCGTTGCGGGTCAGCTCGGATTGGCCCGAGAACTCGAGGCGCAAACGCCGCGACTTCCTGCGGGTGACGCGCTGAGAATTGCGGAACGCAAAGCCTCGGCAATCAGCCGTCGCAATGCAGCATGGCAGATCGGAGCGCCACTGGCGGCGGCTGCAAGCTTAACGGCTTTGGTTCTTCTGAACGACGACAACAACGGTGCTGAGGTATTCGTGCAGGCGCGGGTACCGGAACCACTTCCCGGACTCGAGGTGACAGCTCCCCCAGGTAAGGACGTCGCGGTCTTCAAGGTCACTGACCGTCCGGACGTCGTGGTAGTCTGGTTCTTAGATGCAGGAGATGAATGATGCAAAAGACAATCACCATAGTAGTGGTAGCTCTGGTTGGCGCGGCAATCTTGTGGTTTCTTGGTGCAAGTGTGACGAACGGTGTGGATCTAGAGACCCAGACCTTCGAGTTGCAGTACCTCGAATCGCACGTAGCGGCCGAGGTGATAGACCCGTATGTGTTCGCGGACCGCCCGGATGCTCCGGGCAGGTTGTCGGTCGCGC
>JBDGYW010000542.1:0-4871 GCA_039588935.1 Gemmatimonadota bacterium
CTTCAGCGCGGCGGCAAACGTCATGCCGATCTCAGTGCGCACCAGGACTTGGTTGATCCCGTGGATGTTGTACTCGACCGGGTCCTCGGCAGTCATGATGTTCACGTCGATGTTGTTGACCTGCGACAGCGCCGAATACAGAGTGGTCGTCTTGCCTGACCCAGTCGGTCCGGTTACGAGCACCATGCCGTAGGGATTCAAGATGGCCATCATGAGATCCTTTTCGGCCTGTGGCTCGAATCCGAACTTCTGCAGATCGAGCGTCAGATTCCCTTTGTCGAGAATTCTGAGCACGATCTTCTCGCCATAAATCACGGGCAACGTCGATACTCGGAAATCGATGACCTTCCTGCCCATCTTGAGCTTGATTCGACCGTCCTGCGGGACGCGCCGCTCGGCAATGTTCAGAGCCGACATGATCTTGATGCGGCTTGTGAGCGCCGCTCTGAGCTTAATGGGCGGCTTCATGACTTCCTGCAGCGCTCCGTCAATCCGGTAGCGAACACGGATCTCCTTCTCGAACGGTTCAACGTGGATGTCGCTGGCTCCTCGCTTCACTGCATCCGTGAGGATTCCATTGATCAGTTTCACCACAGGTGCATCGTCGGCAACCTGGGTCGGTGCGTCCTCCTCCTCCGTCTCCTCGATAACCTCGAGGTCTTCGCCCTCGATGTCTGCAATGATCTGCTGCAGTTGAGCATCACTCTGCTCGTAGTAGCGCTCGATGGCCTGGCGCAGCGTGTATTCGCCCGCGATGACCGGGAAGATGTCGTACCGCGTGATGAACTTGAGGTCGTCCATCACAGCGCCGTTGGTGGGATCGGACATCGCGACTGTGAGTGTGCGCCCCTCCCGCTTCAGCGGCAACACAGTATGCTTCACCGCTACTTCGGTCGGGACCAATTTTACGATGCGCTCATCCACCTCAAAGCGCGAGAGATCGACCGCCGGCATGCGGTACTGGCGTGCCAACATCTTGGTGATCTCAGTTTCCTCAACAAACCCGAGCTTCACCAACGTGTATCCCAGACGATTGCCTGTGCCCTTCTGGTCGCTCAACGCCTGTTGTAGTTGGTCTCTCGTTATCAGGCCATCGCGAACCAGAAGGTCACCCAGCCGCTGAGTGCTGGTTGCAGCTGTTGCCATAGCAGCCCTGATCAGAGGAGTGGAACTAACCTTAACTTCTTTGGACCCAACGGCGTAAGGTACGGGTGCTCGAACTAGTGTCAAGGCACCACGACCAGCGGTCGAAGGCGTTCGACCGTGGCCGCGCCGATACCACGAACTCTAGCAAGATCGTGCACGGTTCGATACCGCCCGTGAGCCGACCGATCCTCCACAATCGCTTTTGCTAGTACCACCCCAATCCCGGGTAGAGACGCTAGTTGTTCCGCTGTCGCGACGTTGAGGCGAACCTTGGCCTCATCGGATCGCCCCATTTGTCGACGCAATTGCCCAGAAAAGCCGGCGTGTGGCGCCACGGCATCGAGCACCGTTTCACCGATACCGGAGACCCGGTCAAGCCCCCTGAGGGAGCCAAATGGCCCATTTGCCTCCCGATCTGCGACGATTCGCGCAGCCAGCCCCGGTCCGATGCGCGGTAATCGGCTCAGTTCGGTAGCGGAAGCCCTGTCAACATCGATCCTCTCTCCCCGTACCAGCGGCCTCGCCAATCGAGATGCCTGCGCGGCGAGAGAATCACGCATGGTGGTGTCTGAGTTTGTGGCCCGGTACAACACTGCCCCGGGGGCAACCCCGCCACCCACCACCAACCTCACGCACAGCCCCACAGCTGCAAGTCCCAGGAGAATCAGCGCGGCCTTCCTGTCATGCTTGGAAACCATGAGGAGAAGATGAGACGGTTTCCGGCCACCACAGAACCAGACTAACGCCTGAGAGCACCAAAAACTGCGGTTATGGTGAGGTGGAGAAGCGTTATCGGCGGGATCGGCGGCATTTGTGCGCTCCTGTGGCAGTCATGCCGCTCATGCCGCCAATGCCCCCTCTACCGCCCGGAGCCTCTGCCACCTCAACGGATCTCGCCGGCGAAAAGCCTCAGATCCAAAAAGATGCTAAATACGATCTGCGAAAGCCTGTCGGATGTGTGCCTTAGGTCGTTCACGACGTAGTTGAGATTGGCGCCACCGCGGAGCATCTCCGACAGTCCTGTGTCGAGGCGAATGGCAAGTTGGTGGCGCCGGCTATCCGAGACGCTGCGACACTCGTCGCTTCCGGCGCGCACCAGACACACTACGCGTTTTGACAAATCGAACGACACGTGCGTCCTGATCTGGCTCCGCAAACGGATCAAGCTCTCCGGAGGACGGAACCCGAATCCAAGCGCCCCACGCCACTCCGAACGGTCTGTGTTGATGGTATTCCCCGAGGTGACGCGACCGCTCGTGGCCGCCGAATATGATGCCGAAGTTGTCACGCCACCTGGCCACGCGAGCGTAATCGTCGGTGCTACCTCGGTTGTGTTTTCTTCGGTAAGCGTACTCTCATCAACACCATCAGCCCCATCGATTGGGTCGAATTCAGGCCGAAGGCTCCGACGATGCCGAACGCTATAACGCATTTGCGCACTTACGCTCGAGATTAAGGCCTTGATGCCCGAACTAGGTGTATACACCCACGAGGCAGTTATCGACGGCCACTCGCGGGTAATCTGATGGTTCTTCTGCTGGCCCTCGGATCGCCTGAACCAAATGGTGTTTCGTCCCTCACGGAAGTTCAGCCGCACCTGGCCACCAAGTGGGAGCCGCGAACCACCCGTGGCTGTGAACGTCGTAGCCTCTGCCGCCGATGCCGCTAGAGATCCTTCCTGAAGTCGGAAATCGTCCACACCACCGAACGCGAACTGGTATGCCAAACCTGGCGAAAACGCGATTGCGTTGAAATTGGAGTTCCGCTCGCGTTCGAACGAGATGTCGGCCGGGAGAATTCCTCTTGCCAAAACCGTCACGCCGCCCGAATCACCAGTCAACCCCTGAATCAATCGTGCGAGATCTACAGTTGTACCCAACTCACGCAAGCTGGAGTTGAACACGGCCTCCGGCACCAGGAACGCGCCCGAGGAATCGGCCCCGGCACGCACTGGCTGTTTGGCATTCGGGTCACGACTGAAGTTGTAGGTGCTCTGAATCACAAAACGGGGGCGTAGCCACGCACTCAAGGCCGGCGATATGTCCAGGCCGGTCCGTAGACTTCGTGTTCGTTCGAACCCGACATCCGATCCGAACAACGACCGTTTCTTGGCATCCAAGAGCCGCCCGACAGAAGTCGAGTCACCGTAGTCATGCAGATCGCGGGTGGTCTCATAAACAGCTCGTAGGCCTAGTGTCGAAAACGGCCGCAGGTCGAGTTCGGCCGCTGTTCGCCAAACGTGCATCACCCGGCGCGCTGGCAGCCGCAGCCTATCCAGTTCGAGTTCCACGGGTACTCGGAACGCGTTTCTCTCCGTGAGATTATCGGTCAGCGTCGATGTCAGCCGTACGCGCTGGGGGTTCCAGCGCAATCGGGCGGCGCGAAGGGCGTTGGCAAACTCACTGTTGCTGATAAAGCCTGGAAGCCAGTCAACAAAATCCACCATAAACTGCGGCACCGCCTTGATAGTTCGCGCACGGGGCGTAGCCGAATAGTCAGCATCGACCTGCTGATTCGACGTGCGCGCATCATTGAGCGAACTGACTTCTTTCCCCGTGCTCCTCGATGCGCGCACGGATAGTGGATTGAGCAACGCACGCTCCAGAAACGACGTTCCACGGCGCACTCGCTTCAGTGATAGCTCCACGTTGGTGAAGGAGCTTCCGGGTTGTCTCAGGTTAGGAAGCTCGTCCGCACGGACATCCGTATGCTGGATGTAGTAAGGATCGACGTCTGTGCCCGTGTGCTGAACAACGAGGGGTATGTTGTACCCCCAACTTTCTGGCATCAGCTTGTCGAGCCGAAAGATCGAGCCGAAGCTGCGCATTTCGTCGGTAACGTAAGTTGGATCCTCGCCGAGCTGCCGAAACCGGTCGTCCACCCTACTGATGTCGAATGTGATCTCGGCAAGGTCTGCAGCTGCCAGCCTCAGATCGATCGCGGCGGCCACGCCTGCGTCATCAATCATTTCAGCTAGCCGTATGTCATCGACCCAGAGTTCCGCTTGCTCGATGAACACAGTTTCCTGAGTGCGGTAGATCCCAACAGCCACCTCCGACACCCGCGCGAGATTGGGAGGGGAGGTGCCCGCGTCCCGCACTTGCACCATGTATGGTCCATCGCACGCTACATACGCAGTGGAATCACCGCCGCATTCGGCCGCCCCCGAAGGCGGATCGCCGCGGAGCCATGCAGCTTCTACCATCGCCCTCAATGCAGTCCATCTGTCGAGCTCGACGACGACCTCGGGTTCCCATGTCACACTGCGGGCGGGAGTCCTGTACATATAGAAGTTGTGTTCGTCGCGCCCCGCCTTGATGATGAACTCGAGATCCCCTTCCTCCCAACCAGATCCGCGCCCACGACTCCAAACCCTCAGTTCGCGATAATTGAGGAAGTTCTTGTCGGCAGCATCGATGAACCGCAGAAACGCCTCGCCGCGCTGCCCCGCCCGCAGGTCGGTTGCGAGCAATCGCAGCGCTTTCTCGTTGATCTGCTGAGTACCAAACCCGAGACCGGCATCGGCACGCTCGGGTTCATTGAGGACACCAGGCGGAGATTCGTAACCGAGGTCTGTGTTCTCGGTTGTGATCACCGACGCAATGACTTCACCGCTCAGCTCTGCGTGGCTTCCACCCAGGCCTCTTATCGGAGCGGCTGCCCGTTTGATCCATGGCGAGCCCACGAGTCTCATGCGGGATATCGCGACGGAGAATTCCCGCTCT
>JBDGYW010000543.1:0-6151 GCA_039588935.1 Gemmatimonadota bacterium
AACGTCCGGCGCCTGGAAGTCCCGCCACTCTTCGAAGAACGATAGGAGATCCTCGTAGCTGCTCCCGGCTTCACCAGCGGGAACGCCAATGGGCGTGCAACTCACAATTACCAGAAGAAAGACAATAAGGCAGGCAGAAGTGCGGCGAACTGTGGAACTCGACATCGTGGAACCTCCGGTCATGAATAGGCACCAAGCTCATGCAGCTACTCGGTCTCGACTATCCAATAACCCTCGGCACTTGGCATGTCAAACGGCACACCATTCCGACTGCACGGGCGCAACTGAGGTGGAATGGCCGCGGAGTTACACCGACGGACGTGGATGTTCGATTTGGGTCGTGTGGAGCACGCAACAGTCACTCATATCCGCGTTCTTCCGTGGCCACAGCATGCGGTTCAGAGCTGCGGAAGCCTGACCTCCTCGCGGCTCACTCCACCCTTTTCCGACCGTATCTCGATGGACATGACCGGCGATCCCCCAGTCACGCGCACGACATACTCCAGCGTCCGCCGCGCACCGGCAGTACCCGTCCTCCGCTGCGTATCGCGGGATCCCAACAAATGTCCGACGTCGGTTCGCGCTGACCCAACCACCAGCTCTGCATCTGTCAGGTTCACAATCGCACGCACGGGCACTGCCAACTCTGCCTCGAGCGCACGCTGTGTGATGTTCGTGGGCAGGTAGCCTTCATTTTCTACCACGACTGATACCTTGAAGGCGTGATTGCCTCCCACCGGCGACACCGCAACATCGCTTATCACCACCCGTGGACTCACCTCCGCGAGCCAAAGCATCCACGGCACATATTGCTGGATTTCGGCCTCGAGCAGGTGAGGTGGCGGGTTCTGGCGTGTGAACCTCGATCTCCAGCCACCAATCTCCACGGATCCGAGTTGGGGATGTGCGTACGCAGTCCAGTTGCTGAATCCCTCGCCACTCAATTCCTCTTCGTTCCAGCGTAGGCGCTCTGCTTCGCTGATTCTGCCGTCATCGTCATAGTCTCGCCCGAAGCCGCCCCAGAACTCCGGTACCGAGCCAACCACACCAAAGTCCCAATACGCCCAACTCATGAGCGTTCCGTGTCGATGAAGGCGCGGGTTGGTGTAGCTCGCTCTAACCGGTTGACCTGTGGTTGTCCGATACATCTCAGCGAGTTCCACGATCAGGTTTTGGTCCGCCATGTTGTAGTTGTCCCATGACGTGGTTGAAGGAAGGCGATACAAGAACCCACCGGAAGTGTGCCCGTGAAATACTCCCGTGATGTTTCGGTGGCTCTGAAAAAACTCAACGGTCGCCCTTGTCTCCGGCTCGGATAGCGGGTAGGGGCCATCGGCGTCGAGAGAGACCGCGTTACGATCAAGAGCGTGGAATCGAAGCTGCTCCATGACCAGAACGACGAAGGTGGGAATCGGGTGAATGGAGGTGTCGGGCTTCGATCCCGCGCCGCATAACAATGCGTGCGTCGTCCAAGTTCCTCTTCCATAAGCCGTTTGGATTGCTGACGAGCATCTGTGTCACATACCCGTCGTCGTCGAGATCGTTGGGCGGATCTTCGTCAAGTAGACCGTCGGCATCCTCGTCGTATGGGCGCGGAGTGCTGCGCGGGTTGTGCAACGTGTTGAGCGCAACGTCAGCTCCGTCGGGGTTGAACTTGGGACGAACGTAGAGAGTACGCGTGTCCACCAAACGGGTTACTCGCGCGTCGCTGCCGTAGTTGTCGAGAAGGTACCAGGCGAAGTGCAACGCCACCTCCGCGGCGGTCAGTTCACCCGCGTGAATATTGCCGTCGTAGTAGTAGGCCGGCTTATCCAACGCATGACCAGTTTCCTTGTTGGTGACCTCGAGCACGAGAAGCGGTGTACCCTCGAGTGTCGAACCAATCGAGTAGAGGCTTGTGAGGTTCGGAAACTCTCTCGCCCACCCCTCGAGCAACGCATGTGCCTGAGCGGTGTTGTGGTAGCCGTCCCATCTCGGCTGGGTGGGGTCCTCCTGTTGTGCACCGGCGCCGCTCGTCGACGCCAACATGAGGAACAGGCAACATGAGCCGACAATCTTGGACGAGTTCATCGTTGCTCCCTTACCGAAAGATTCGGTCGGATGTCGGGCCGATCGGCCCATCGCTCGAGTTCTACTTCGTTCAAATCTGTCACAAACATATGCCCGGGCGCATGTGTAATCATCAACCCAGGTCGCGCCAACATCGCCACCACCGGAGGAATACATACGGCGTTTTATGAGCCATGACTCATGTTCACTTCTTTTCGCCCTCCAACATCTCTGCCGCTGTGCTCCCCAGCGCCCCAAGAACCGATACTATAGGTGTCGTCATCATACTCTGGATCCGAGCCTTCATTGCCTTCGTGTACCCGATACAATCCATCACCACAAAATCGACTTCGTTGTGGATCAACTCCGTTGCAGCATCCTCGAGTGCACGCGGATCGACGTAGGGAGATGCTGGTACCACGACGACTTCCTCCTCTGCGCAATCACTCCATCGGTCTCGTTGTGCAGGTATCTGCTCCTCCGACGGTGTGAGTACTCCGAGACGGTGAATTCTGGTTTGGCGCACGATTCGTTCAAGTATCGACGCCGGCCGAAGCAGCGATACCTTCGAATCGAGATTCTCAAACGGGGCAGTGCATAGAAGGATGATCAGTGGTACTTCATTCTCGAGAACTCGCAACAATGATTGAAGGCGAGGCAGGACATAGTCTCTGTCAATCGCGACCTCGGCACCGTCTCGCAAACGACTAACCAACGTAGTCTCGCCGGAAGCCGGCACATTCGCCTGAATCTGCGCCATGCTCAAGTCGTCGAGCGCTCCACGTTGCACGATCTCCACGCGGGGCCCAAAGTGGCTCGACAACTCTGGCACCACGTCATCTCGTGGCGATTGACCGATTGTGACGACGCCTATGCGCGCGGTACTCACGACCTACTTCACTCTCCTCGGTGCCTGCAGATAGCTCATCGTACCGTACAACCGAACCAGGCGATCGAACTCCTCCTGATCGTACAAGATCGCTTGGCCCGACGTGTACGCCTTCGCGGCTTCGACAACGAAGCGCGCGGCAAGTTCGATATCCACTTCATGGCTTGCCCCTGAGGCACACCCTGGGACTGCTGTTTCAGCAGTGAGCGCCACACCCACAACAGGGACGTCTGTGACCGTGGCAGGCTGGAGAATACTGTTTAGATGGTACAACTCGTTTGCGTATGGCGTGATATCCTGCGTGGTAACGGCAAATACGGAGGGCCGGCGACCCGTTACCCATTCCTGCAGAGACAGCAGTGACTCGCTGACCCTGAGTATGTATCCCTCTTTCACGACCGGTGAAATCGCGAAGCCTCGGCTATTGATTATGCGATTGCCTTTTGTTGCGTCAATTGAAAAGATGGCATCCATCCGCGGATCGACGAGGCGTTCACACATCTCATCCATACGCACTGGCGATCCCATGAACGGAACGGGTTCGTGAGGAGTCACCGGCGCGTCCGGGCTCAGGTGCGTCGTAAGGATTACATCCCCCGGCAAGCGGTCGCCGAGCTGGTACATGTCCACCAGCTTGAGTCCTGCGGCCAACGCGGTGACAGCACCATCGGCATCGGAGACGAGTCCGACAACCTCTGGCCTTGCGCCCACACCACCAAGGAACCCGATGATGCCGACAGTCGGCGCGTCTCCACCGCTACTCTTCCCGTGCGCGCCAGGAACGACCAGCTTGACGAAGTTCGTCGAGCCACGCTCGGTCTCGACGGACTCCACCTCCATTCCGCCGAGTCCACGAGAGGAGAACAGTTCGGCAGCGTCGGAGCCTTTGACCGCTGGACGATCCAGTAGTGCGATGATGTCGAGAACTTGTTTCAGTGCCATTCTATCTCACCAGTCTTCAAGCGTTGTGCGTTGCCGTCGTAACCTGCCGCCCGACTTCTCCATGGAGATCGCGCTCGGCCTAAGCTATGAACTTACAGTTTCCTACTCACCACTCACTACCTACCACAGCCGATTCACATCCTCGCCACAGCCGACCCAAACGACCACAACGCATCTCCGGCGATGAATCCGGCCGCCATCACGGTAAGCGGCGAGCGATCTTTCATGTTGCCTCTCGCCACAACGAGGCGAATGAGGATCGCCACAAGCACTGCCCACCCTGCGGCCGCATTCAGAATCAGCAGCCCCGTCGCGAACAGAACACCAATCTGTCGCTTGGGCCCACCTATCAGTTGTACGATCGCGCCAGGTCCGGCCCAAAGCAGGAGCTTCAGGAACTGCGATCCGTCGATGCCCGCCTCAATCGTCGCGGCATAAACTCGCACTACCGGCGGAAATAGATCTCTGTCAAAGTAGAAGTCGTGGAAGAGTGCAACGACAATGAGCGCTGTCAACAACCCTAGCACGGCCGCGTACACCTGTTGCTTCCGTCCCTCTCGCTCAAAGTCCGGGTCGCTTCCAAACCCGCGGATGTGCCACCCCGCCTTCAGGTCGAACCCCGCGTCTGCAAACGCGGGGCCGCCTGATACCACAAATCCCACAAGCAGCCCAGCCGCCGCAATCGGGAACCCGAGCGCGAGGCTCACGATGAGGAAGATCAATGCCGTGGCAAACGCGGGAAACCATCCGGCGTGCATAGCCGAAAAGCCTACGATGAACTCTGCGGCAACACAGGAGACCGCGGCGAACAGAACCCAGCCGGCGAGTTGTCCGAATGACATCTCGGTCCAGAGCCCACCGATGAGCGCGAGAATCACTGCGGCTATCACGTAGAGACCGATGCCCTTGTACAGTGCAAAGCTCGTTTCCGACTTGCTTCGCGTGAGCGCTACGACTTCGCCATGCTGAGGTGAGGACTGGTCTTCAACAGGGTGGCCATCACGGTGCTTGTTTTCGCGTCCTCGGGATAGCACGAGCCAGACGGCCTGACCGAGAGCCACGAGCCCGGCACCGAGCATAATGCCATGTGGAATGAGTTGCTCGTTGAAGTCGATGCCCGTCCAGGGCGGCACGTACGCTCTCGTCAGGAGTCCAATTCCAAGCATCGTCAATGCCCACGCGTTCCCGAGAAACGCGATTCCAAATGCAGCCATGGGCAACGCACTCACACCAACGATTGGCGTCAACAGTCCAAAGACATTGGACGATCCTACCACCCCTGCGACCGCGCTGGCACCGAGCACTGCGCCTCTAGCTCCGGCTTCATCACCGGCAAGTATCGATTCGGCTGCCGCGATCCCTATTGGCCACGGCGCGCTCCCAGGAAACAACGGTGAATCGAAGAACCAGTAGAGCATCACCAGGTCGATCAGCATGCCCATCGTAGCGCCGACGAGCATCGGAGCGAGGAGGTCGGGCCGTCCGATCAGTACCGGAATCCCAATAGGGACCAGAAGGGAATTCGCTGCACCG
Source organism: Gemmatimonadota bacterium (assembly GCA_039588935.1). Taxonomy (GTDB): domain Bacteria; phylum Gemmatimonadota; class Gemmatimonadetes; order Gemmatimonadales; family GWC2-71-9; genus JBDGYW01. The sequence goes on from JBDGYW010000543.1 coordinate 5,414, forward strand.
AAGGTGGCGCTCGAAATGTTGGTCTGAACCAGGTTCTGGCGATGTATTGAGCGAAAGCGTTTGAAAATCCTCAACGGAATCCGCGACAGCAGGATTGCAATCAGCACCCCGATGATCGATGTGTTGGGAGTAACTCCGATCGTGGTGAGAATCTGCAATCCGATGATCGCGCCCACGACAGAGAGGGCGAGCGTCAACACCAGCGTCGCCGGCTCAGCCGCGCGTGGATGTGACTCCTTGCGCGGAGCGCTGCTCTTGTCCCTCAGTTCAGACATCACCCTCCCCAACAAAGAACGTCGCTCATGCCGCCTATGCCGCCTATGCTCTGCACCTCTGCACCTCTGCACCTCTGCCGCTCCATTATGCCCCTTCTCCCCACCTGACGCGACCCCTATCTTGGCATGTAGATACGACTGCTCCCGTTCTCCCCGACATCCCTGAGAAATGCCATGACGGAGGCCATGATGCTGGTTAGACGAATTCTCGCGCCCATTCTCCTGCTAGGCGCTGCAGCAGCCACGACTGCGGTCGCGCAAACCACTCCCACCGAACGCGCCGCCGCCCGAGACATCATTCGTCAGATAGATGAGTTGCAGGAACGGCTGAACCCGACGCAGATGGGGCAGCGTCTTGCAGCCGGATCCGACAGAGACCGTGACCGAATCCTGGCTCGTGTTGACGGACTGTGGCACGCCGAGATGCAGGACCTGAGTGATTTCATCGGACGGAACCCGGAGG